>JAYUTU010000198.1:0-5380 GCA_043754975.1 Bdellovibrionales bacterium
GGAACAGTGGCAATCCGGAGTCGTGCAACATAAGGACGAAGTGATCTGGCAAGAATTTAATCGCAGCACCGGAATCTACTGTTTATCTAGAAACATTTGTAACAACGGACAATGGGCTGTAAGCAAACTCAGTTATCCACCATCGCCGCAAGAGGGCTGTTTCAAAGTTAAAACAGCCCATTCTATCGACTGGGCGCCAAACACTGCAGTTTATGAAACTCAAGACAAGCCAGCAACAAAAGCGCCCGTTTGTTTAGAAGTCGATTTTACACCTGGAACTTTCAATGAGACCGGAGAAACTTTAAAAGGCTACGCCGATTTAACTCACGAGTGCGCAGCTGTGAAACCTGAAAATAATATGTCGCCGTACCCCTATCCAAAACCTGATTTCACTGATCCCCGCCGGCGCGTTGTCGGAACTATCCAGACAAATGTTTGTGCGGCACCGGGGCAGTACGAGAACAGCGCCGGTACTTTAATTACCATAACACCGGCTGCTGCAGTTGGTATTGGCGATGGCACAGACAGCTGTGGCGGCGGTAGCACCAGCGGCAAATTTCAGTTTAAACAAAATCCTCAATTGCAAAAATTTGGTTACATCTTTAATCTTTTGGTAAATCAGTGCTATGCCTTACCAGCAAATTTCAATGGGGGCTGTGAAGGTTTTCGTTGTTGGACCATGTGCTTACCACCCGTTCGCTTACCCACTGGACCGATGAATAACCTAGAGCAAATGTACTATGAAACATATACCCAGGCAGACCGGGAATTAAAATTTTGTAACGACATGGACCGCACCCAATTTGATATCATTAGATAAGGATTAATTGATGAACGATATGCGAAAACAACTTGTGGTTGATAAAAGTTTACAATACACCATGATTAAATATTTAGTTTTTTATTCCAGCAGTTTAAGTATTATTTTTCTCTCTGTTCTTTATTTTGCTTCGAATCGGTTTATTGAAAAGATTTCCGAGATGAATGTCGATCAGGACGTCATGGTTACCTTATTTACGGATATCAATTATATGGCTATAGCCTTTTTTATTTTAATTTTAATAATTTCAATCTTGTCGGGATATTTTAGTTTGTTTTTTTCGAACAAGATTGCGGGACCTGTTTATAATATCAATCAAGTCTTAGATAATAACCTGAAATACAATACCAACAACTTGATTAAATTACGTAAGGGTGATTTTTTTAATGATTTATCTGAGAAAATAAATTTACTAATTGAGCAGAAAAAATAACAAAACGCTAATAGAACGCCTTATAGAAAAGGCGCTCTATTTTAATTAAAATGACAAAAACTAATTACATTGAGTCAAAGTCACCGTCGAAACTGTCGAGTTCGTATCCATGAACTGCGCTTGCCCGCAGGAGCTTGTAAAAGTCATGCCAACAGTCCCAGAGCGAGTGCCCGTTAACGTCGTCGAAAGTGTTCCCGATGTTGGATAGCAGCACGATGATGTGGTCCACGAAACATTCGAGAATGTGTGAGTGGCTTTGTACTGGGCTAAATTATGATACAAAACAGAGGATCCATTAACAGTTCGTGTTCCAGCAGCACGATTTCCAGTCACAGTTAAACCCGATGATGTGATGGTGTGATCAAATAGCGTTCGTCCGCGCGGACCAACTAAAACTTTGTGAACACCGTTTATAACAACTGTGCGAGTTCCACTCGTCATGCTGACGCTGATTCCTGTCGCAGGAATTGCTACGCCGTCATAGGTCGTGTGAGCAAGAGTATCCGTTGTTAACTTAGCGCCATTAATTAAACTTAAAACTTGGCTAGCTGAAGTTCGTACAACAGATCGCCCATCAATCAAACCAGTGGGCTTTGTTGTGTCTGCACAATGGCCTGCTGACCAGGTTTCTGTCCAACCACCTGTTAGCGCAGCGCCAATTCCGACTGTGCAACCTGCCCAGTCGATAGTACTGACATTACTTGTACACGCACTTCGCGCTGCTGCAAATGTACACGCAGCAAATACACCGACATCTTTTGGATCAACATAATCCATAGACTGTAGATCCATTGCAATTTCATCATAATCAGAAATACTTGGTGACGATGCACCCTCTGCGGAAGTGGCTTGTTGGCCAGCTTCACTAACTGCGGACTCCGAAACATTTGATGTCGCTTCTGCGCCATCCGTCGAAAGATCATCAGCCGCATTTTTACACGAGATAACTGCTAGCGACATAGCCAGAGTTACGACGATTAATTTTTTATTCATAATTTCTCCTTGATTAAATAGATGAGCTTTAACGATGGTCAGTTAACTTAAAACTGTCAATCGTTTACGCTGCATTAAAGCTTCTGACTTAAGTCACGTTAAAAGAATAAATGAAATGTCGGTTGCGGATCGTCATCACGACTTCTCTCGAGCTGGAAAAAACAAATGACTTCAGTTTTTTTACGCGCTTTGACATTAAATACCACAAAGTCCGAACAGGTGATCATCATATAAAGGCCCTTGCCCGCGCCACCCTTACCAACAGATCCAGTTTCTTCACCTTGAAAATTTTTTTGCAGATACGATTGCAATACAGATTTTGTCAGCGAACCATACGGATCAGAAACACTGACAGCTAAAAAAACTCCATCTGTTCCGTAGCGCAACGTCACTGCTTGATTCTCTGGTAACTGAACAGCATCTAGCCGTGACATATGATTAAAGAGGGATTCTCCGGCCGAGTTCGTTGGTGCATCGTAGATAGCATTCATAAGCATTTCATCGGCCACCAAGTGGGCTTGGTCTAAAAAGGTAGTCCGCACACCCATCGATTTAAAATGCAGCTTCATTTTTTCGATTTCAACACGACGATCCTCAGAGAAAGTAATTTTACTTTCGATCACATGAGCGCCCCACGCTAAATATTTTTCAAAACCGAAAAAATCATTATTTAAAATTTTTGCAACTGTTGTGGTTAAACTTTTAATTGTTAACGCACGGTTATCTGGATTTCTAGCCACAAAGTACGGGTGCGTAGGAAAACGTTTTAATAAATCTAAATAGGCATTGATATCTTGATCCAGCATGATGACTAACGGCAGATCCGGCCAATTTTGCTTGATCTCGGTGATTGCTGGAGTCATATTAGCATCAATTATAACTAACTCGACCACTTCATTTTTTAATGCGCGAACGACATCAGCACCGTCTGAGAAAACTTTTAGTGCCACACCTGTTCCGCCCAGCGCTAACGCCGCAATGGACTGATGACTCCGATTAGAAGCGCCTAATAAAACCCGGCGAAAGTGATTCTGCCCCGGGCTTTCAGATAAATCTATTACGGGCTTTAGTAATTCAACGGCTTCAGTAATGCTGTCTGACCATTGACGGCATTTTTCAATACTGACACTGGCTACTTTTTCTTGCAGCAACAGATGCATTTCTTTGGCAGTTAAAGAGAGATTTAATTCTGATATAGATTTTACTTTTTCAACTAATTCCTGAGAGCGTCGCGCTATTTCAGTTTCTAATGTCTGATTTAATTGATGTAGCGATGCCTGAGTTTTTTCGAGCTGTTTATTTGTGGTTTCAAAACGTTTTGCGCGTTCATTCGTACGCTCTAAGCGAAAGACCAAAATTTTTGTAAGCACCTGGTTCATTAAAATTTTTAAAGTCGCTTGCTCAGACTCTGGCAAATGAGAGAAGTGGGATTCATGAACGCTAAATACTGATACTTTATCGACTGCACGCACGGACGCTTTGACTTTGTTCCGGTTGATCAAACTCATTTCTCCAAGCACTTCACCCGCAGTGTCAAGATGGCTGACGTTTTCGTCGTCGACCAGCACATCCAGCTGGCCCTGTCGTAAAAAATAAAGTGTTTCATTGGATTGGCCCTGTTTTAAAATATAGTCACCGGCCTCGAAATTTTGCACCTTAAAAAATTTTGCCAAATTAGCTAAATTCGGTGATGGAAAATCCTTGAAAAATGGAAATACTGCAATCTCCTTTTGAATATCACCGACGGTCATGTACCCCTCCAGAAATAATCAGGGAAAGATCAGTTACAGCACGGCGCAAATCCCCGGCTTCTTTTTCTAAATTGACGCTATAATCTCCAAGTTGCTTTGAGATATCTAAATTAGATCTGCTTTCAGATTCAACTTCTTCGATGCTGTTAGAAATGTTTGTAATCTCAGTAGCTTGTTTTTCCGAACCCATTGAGACTTCGTTTATGGCTGCGTTTACCTGCGCAACAGATTGAATGATGTCTTTAAAAACTGCCGCCGCTTTATCTGCAAACCCGGCTCCTTGCGTAGCTGAGTCCACGTTATTTTGTATAAGGCTTTTAATTTCACTCGTAGCCTTGGCCGATTTCTGCGCCAGAGTTCTTACAGCATCAGCTACGACTGCAAAACCCCTTCCGTGTTCACCAGCACGCGCAGCTTCGACGGCAGCGTTCAGCGCCAACAAATTGGTTTGAAATGCAATGTCGTCAATCAGCTGACTAATTTCTTGAATCTTATTGGCGCTGGCTTGAATTGTTTGCATCGCCAAAATAAGATCACTTATTTCTTGGCCGCCATGCTCTGCAGTCTTGGAACTTTCCTGTGAAAATTGAAATGCTACTTTAGCATTTTCTGAATTTTTTCCAGTCATCATTTTTAAAGAGCGAGCTGAATCACCTGTTCCCTGAAACCGATTGGCCATAGATGACGAGTTTTGCGAAAGCTCACTCCCCGATGTCAACAGCGTTTGACTTGTACCGAAAACTTTCCCGCAAGAATCTTCTAAAGTTTTAACAACGCTCTGAATCTGCTTATCAACTTGGGACATAATATAGATCAGCAAGCCGAAACCCAAGATGACTCCAAACGGCAGACCCAAGAGGGCTGAGTAAAATAATGTTTTAGCAGAACTTTTCTGTGTTGCAGATGCAGCCTGTAATTGAACATTTAAATTCTTGAGTGTTGCTTCAACAACCGTTCGAATTTGCGTTGAAACGACCATGCTTTTACTTGATTTAAACGAATCAATAAATTGCTCTTGAGTGATTAGATTTCGAGTTAGTTTTTTACGATTTAACATCGTGTTAACGACGGGTCCTTCGATCCATTCTTTTTTCAATTCTTTTACTTTTTCTAATTGCGATAATAAATTGGAATCGTCGACAATCAAATCTGTTAATGCGCGAACTTGCTCTTCAAACTTTCCCTCAGCCGTGCTGAAGGGCTCAAGGTAGACTTCTTCACCACTTAGTAAATAGCCGCGCAAACCAGTTTCCATGTCGACAAGGATAAGCATTAAATTCGAAAAAGACTGGATGATATTTGAATTTGATAAAACATCTTCCTGGGCGGAATCTGCTCTTTTAACATTTGTTGCAACGACTATGCTTACAACTAAACTGAGCA
>JAYUTU010000199.1:0-5336 GCA_043754975.1 Bdellovibrionales bacterium
GGTAAGTAAGTTCGCCTTATTTGGTCAACAGACACGAGGTCCTGGACCAATTTATTGAGTATTTGTGCGCCTTCAACATGAATCGAATCATGTCAACTCACCGTGGGAACTCCTGCCATTAAGAATTCATTTTCAGAGATACCCCAACGTAAACTGCAATTTCGTCGGGTGGCGTAGCACCGACAATCAGAGCCTCACCTGCGCTCCTTTGTAGTTATCCGTAGTTATCGCAAAATCACTACATCAGAAAACTACAAAATCTTGCAAATACCGTTATTTCGCCACATAACGGGACATAACAAAAATATAAAAACACGATTAGTGAACTTCTAAATACTTGAAATTACATGTTTATGATTTTCAAAAAGATCATCTAAAAAAGCTAAGAAAAATGGTAGGGGTGCACGGACTCGAACCGCGGATCCATCGGTTATGAGCCGATTGCTTTAACCAACTAAGCTACACCCCCACATAGGTGCTGTTGGAATCAATAAGCTATCAAAAAGAAAAAAGGAGATCAACTGATCTCCTTTTTAAGTGCGTTAATTCAAATTTCAGTTACTAAACCTATCCGTCAACAAACGTTTTCAGTTTGTTCGAACGACTTGGGTGACGCAGTTTCCGAAGCGCTTTTGCTTCGATCTGACGAATACGTTCACGGGTTACGTTAAAATCTTGTCCCACTTCTTCTAAAGTGTGGTCCGATTCTTCACCGATACCAAAACGCATGCGTAAAACTTTCTCTTCACGCGGAGTTAGCGTCGATAGCACACGACGAGTTTGCTCTGCTAAGTTTAAATTCACGATGGCTTCTGCTGGATTAATAACTTTTTTATCTTCGATAAAATCACCCAAATGAGAATCTTCTTCTTCACCCACTGGTGTTTCTAAACTAATTGGTTCTTTTGCAATTTTTAATACTTTGCGAACCTTGTCCACTGGCATATCCATCTTAGCAGCAATCTCTTCCGGAGTGGCTTCGCGGCCTAGCTCTTGAATTAGTAAACGCTGCGTACGAACCAGTTTGTTGATCGTTTCGATCATGTGCACTGGAATACGAATTGTGCGGGCCTGATCGGCGATTGCACGTGTGATCGCTTGACGAATCCACCACGTCGCGTACGTTGAAAATTTGTAACCACGACGGTACTCAAACTTATCAACAGCTTTCATTAAACCGATGTTACCTTCTTGAATTAAATCCAAGAATTGTAAACCACGGTTCGTATATTTTTTCGCAATGGATACAACTAAACGTAAATTGGCTTCAACCAATTCAGACTTTGCTAGGTCGGCTTCGCGCTCGCCCTTCCAAATAGCTGTGTATGTTTCCTGAACCCATTTAAAATTCATTTCGCTATCAAAGTGTAATCGCTTTAAACGGACTTCAGCTTCTTGAGCCTGAATCGCATACGAGCGGAATCGTCCAAAGGACAGACCCGTATCCCGTGTCATTTTTGCTAATTCTTTTTCATTCGTTTCAATTAATTTCATGCGCTCAGTTAGTGAAACAACATCTTTTGAGAATGTTTTTTCCATTCCGTCTTTGATACGACGTCGTAATGCGCCCATGCGGTTGACTAAGTTTTTAAATTTAATAACAACGCGGTTGATTGTTTTACGATTGAAGTTAATCGATTCAAAGTTAGACATTAACTTTTCATTGATAACTTTAACGTCGTCCATTGTCTTGATGCGGATATTTTGATTTAAGTTTTCATCGCGTAACATTAAGAACGGCTTTTCAGTCGCCGCTTGATATTCAGTCACAATGCCGATCAGTTGGTGAATTTTTTCGATATACTCTTTTTCATCGTACTGCGTGTCTTCGTCTTCTAAGCCACGGAAAATGGCTTTAACTTTGATTCGACCCTGATCTAAACGCTTACCTAAATTGATAATTTCAAAAGTTCCAAGCGGAGACAACAACATCGATCGAACAATTTCGCGTTCGCCTTTTTCAATACGACGAGCAATTTCAACTTCACCCTCACGAGTTAAAAGCGAAACGGATCCCATTTTGCGCAAGTACAAGCGGACAGGATCACTGCCTTTTGCATCTTCTGCTGCTTTAGGCTCGTCTTCGTCTTCTTCCTCTTCGTCTTTGGCCTCTGACAAAAATTCTTCTTTTTCTTCGGCTTTTGCGGCCTCAGAGTGCTCAGTGATAATCACACCGTTAGCTTCCAGGGATTGCATGAAGCTATCTAAAACAACCACCGAATTAATTTCTGGCGGAAGGCTCTCGTTGATCTCTTCGATCGTAACACGGCCTTTTTCTTTAGAAAGTTTTATTAATTTTTGAAGTTCTTCTTTTGCTAAGATTTCTTGTTCAGGAATCGCAAGCATTTTTGCTTCTTCTTTACCGTTCGTCTTACTAGCCATACACACCACCGCATTTCAAACATGATGTCGAATTTAAAAAATTCAACCTTAAAAACCACATAACCAAATAATTTTGTTTCTTCTACTACTTTTCGTTCTTGTTCAGTAGCAGGCGATTGCGTTGAAGGTCTTCAATCTCTTTCAACTTTTCGGGATCAACATTTTGTTTTAATGCTAAACCTAATTTTTTTGCCTGAGCTTTCAAAAACGTTTGCTGAATGCGTTTAAAACAATCGAGTAGCATTTTATTTTCTTTCTCTTCGTCAAATTCAGTTGATGACGACATCGAGTTTGAAAATAAAAGTTCAGGTTTGTCCAAGTTCTCAATCAGCAGACTGAGTAACTTATCAAATTTGTTCGGGTCTTGTCTATACGCAAGCTCAGCTTTTTCTAAGATGGTTTTGATACCTAAATGATTGATTTGGCTTAAGATTTGCTGACTAAGAACGACTTCAAAATTGGCACGACTCTTGAGCGCCAACTGCAACAATAGAATCTCTGCGTGCGGAGCGCCTGAAATCGAAAATACGGGCTTCGCAGGTACTTCTTGCGGCGGTTTGCTCGCACTTTGCTGATTAGTTTGCTGCGGATATTCACGCGTGGGTGGTCGGTTCGTATTCGATGTTAATGCCGAGCGCACCCAATCCAGCGCCACATTCATCCGACCTGACATCTCTTGCGCATATAGACTTTTCAATCTTGGATCCGGAATTACATCAAAAATGGGTCGCGCTAAATCCATAATCTTTACCTTTTGCGAAGCTTCACCCCGGTAATCGCTCATCCACATCTGTAAAACCACATTAAAAAGTTCTGGCGCTGCCTGAATTTTCTTCTGTAAAGCCTCAAGGCCAAACTTCACAACGTATTCGTCAGGGTCTTTGGCATCTGTCAAAATGAGGCACCGCGGGTACAATCCGGCCGCTAATAAAAGTGGTAAGCTGCGCTCCGCAGCGCGCTGGCCTGCCTCATCGCTGTCAAAGAGTACCACTGCATTAGTTGTTATTCGTTTGATGAGTTTAGAGTGCTCAGCGGTTAACGCCGTACCCATAGTCGCTGCAACATTTTTTATTCCGGCTTGAAAAAGCGAAACTAAATCCATGTAGCCTTCAACAATAACGATATTGTCTTCTGCACGAATGTAGCGGGCCGTATGTGCAAGTCCGTAAAGAACTTTGCCCTTATTGAAAACCAAAGTTTCTGGAGAATTTAAATATTTAGGTTCACCCTGATCATGAATGCGCCCACCAAATGCCAGCACCTCACCTGAGGGCGATAAAATCGGAAACATCAGTCGATCACGAAACAAATCGAATGAACCATTTCCTTCTTTGCGGTGTTTTGTAAGCTTCGCCTCTTCAGCTAACGCCGGAGTAACATTTTTTTTGTCTAAATGATGGGCCAAAGTATCCCACTCAGCCGGCGCGTAACCGATATGAAATTCTTCGATAGTTTCTAGATTTAATTTTCGCTTCTGAATGTAGGCTTTGATTGGATGCGATGAGGACGCACGTTTCAAAGTTTCACGATAAAATTCATCTGCAATTTTGTTCGCTTTTAGCATTTGCTTTTTTTTATCTTGCTGTACTGCGTACTGATCTGTCGGATCTTTTTCAATTTCTGGCAGCGGAATCGACGCCCGATCGGCCAAAAATTCGATTGCCTCTGGAAAACTCATTCCATTGTAGTCTCGTAAAAAGACAAAAATATTACCCGCTTTTTTACAGCCAAAGCAGTGATAAACTTGCTTTGATTCAGAGACAGAAAAACTTGCTGTTTTTTCTGCATGATCCGGAAACGGACATCGGCCCATGTACCCGCTTCCGCTTTGTTTTAACTGAGTGTACTGCGCAATAATGTCGACAACATTATTGGCCTCCATCACTCGATCAACAAATTCGGGTGGATAACGCAAAAAGCCTCCAAAGCGAGTTAACTTAGATTTAAATTACTAATTCAGTTTTGATTTTATTATTTCACTTAACATTTTGCCATCAGCGCTACCCGCGGATCTAGCAGTCGCCTCTTTCATCACAGAACCCATGTCTTTCATGGTTTTGGCTCCAGTGGCGGCAATCACGTCAGCAACTAATTTTTCAATTTGTTCTTTCGTCATCTGTGATGGCATGTAGGTTTCTAATATTTTTAATTCAGAAGATTCTTGATCTGCTAAATCAGTGCGACCAGCAGCAGAAAATTGTTCGATAGATTCTTTACGTTGTTTTACTAATTTCTTGATCACTTGCATGATGTCGTCAGCAGTAATTGGCGTTGGGCGCGAATCGATTTCTTTATTTTTTATTTGGGCGTTTAGAAAACGAAGTGTGTTTAACTTAACGGTGTCTTTAGACACCATAGCCGACTTAATGTCGGCTAATATTTTATCACGTATTTCCATGAATAAATCCTTTGGTGTATTTTTCAATACCGAAAGTGGACGAGGCTGGGATGAGAATTACTCTCCCCAGCTACGACGCACTTTCTTATTTGCACGCTTGCGTGCTGCGATTGATTTCTTTTTACCAGCTACGCTTGGTTTTTCGAAATGCTCACGCTTTTTAACTTCAGAAAGAATGCCCGCTTTTTCACAAGATTTTTTGAACTTGCGAAATGCGCCTTCGAAACTTTCTCCGTCACGAACTTTAACTAATGCCACAGTAATCACCGGCCTTCCGAGGTGGACTTTAGAGTGAAAATCAATTAAGCATGTATAGCAAAGGACCTTTTATAAAACACCCTAAAATACCTTCCACCAGACCATTTGACAGCGCGCATCAGTCTGATGCCCTTGATGACCACTTCATGAAGCAGGCTATCCACCTGGCTTTGGCCGGTGAGACCGCTGGTGAAGTGCCGATTGGAGCCCTAGTAACTGATGAAAATGGACAAATTCTGGCTACAGCTACAAACCTGCGAGAGCAGATAAACACTGTTTTAGGCCATGCGGAGCTCAT
>JAYUTU010000200.1:0-12118 GCA_043754975.1 Bdellovibrionales bacterium
CTGATGCGCATGCGGGAACTATCGATTCAATCTGCAAGTGATAATTATTCAAAAACTGAACGGGAGATGATGCAGCAAGAGTTCAGTGAAATACGGAACGAGTTGGACCGTATTGCAAAGACCACCAATTATAACTCGGTGAGTTTGCTGGATGGCTCCGTAAATAATTTTGATTTTCAAGTGGGAACTAAAGGAGATGCAAATTCAAGAATCTCGTTCAAGAGTGAGTCGAATACGACTGCGGGAAACCTGGATATCGATGGCGCCAAGGTCGATAACAAAAGCGACGCTGTCGATTCACTTCGCTCAATCGATAAAGCCATGGCAACTATTGCTAATCAGCGTTCGCGGTTCGGGGCGGTGCAGACGCGGTTAGAGTCTGCAGATAACAATTTGGGAGCACAAATAGAAAACTTGTCGAGTGCACGCTCGCGAATTAACGATGCGGATTTGGCAAAAGAGGTGTCTGATGTGCGCCGTGGTCAGATCTTACAACAGTATCAAACATCGATGTTGGCTCTGGCTAACGAGCAAGGAAGTTTAGCTTTGAAATTAATTGGGTAAAATTAATTGGAGAAGATTAATTAGTTGAATTGTGTTTAACAGTTTGTCGTAAAAAGAGAGTTGGGAAACCAACTCTTTTTTTTTGAAGTCTGGCTTTTTTGACTATTTACTAGACCTTCGTCTAAAAATAATTTTTTGTTAAATTCCAATCAACTCGTGCACTTAACGTGCTGCGTTAAATAAAAGCTAGACCTAGGGCTAAAGTCGCCTAGACCTTGGCCCGATACATTTGTCATACACGTTGGTGCTTAACCTCGAAAAGGAAACAGGAATTTCGATCCAGCAGTCAAGCAGATCGAGTCCCAAACTCCCCTTCCAGGGCAAAGCCTACAGAGCCAGAGAATAGTCACCTCGAACTTTGTAGGCCAAGCTCCAACCTTTTTAAATTTGAATTAATAAAAGTTTTTAAGGAACTTTTTTAACAAACCAAAAGGAAAGTAAAGGGGACGTTCATGGGTTTAAGGATAGCTACGAATATGGCATCGATCTCGGCACAACGAGCGATGGGAATGCAAACAAATAGACAACAACATGCCGCTCAAGCTTTAGCATCTGGATCGCGAATCGTTCGCGCCGCAGATGATGCTGCAGGCTTAGCGATTGCTGAGAACATGAAATCAGAAATTCGCGGCACCGCACAGGCAAAGAACAATGCCAGCAATGCGATCTCAGCGATGCAAGTCGGTGAGGGTGGATTATCAGAACAAACTAATTTGTTAACTCGTCTACGAGAGTTGGCAGTACAATCTGCTTCAGACACTCTGGGCGACAAAGAAAGAGCTTATCTTCAGTTAGAAGCATCAAGCTTAGTCGACGAAATCGATCGTATTTCTAAGACAACAAAATTTGGCGATCGAAATTTACTTGATGGTTCGAACTCAGGAATGGAATTCCATGTGGGTACGAACGCAGGCAAAGAAAACATCATCGAGTACAAGCAAGAATCAAATGCGAGTACTTCTGAGTTGGGTGTTGATGGGGTCGATATTGCAAGTAAAGCGGGTGCCCGTGACTTACTAGGTAACTTGGACCAAGCCCTAGAGAAAGTTTCCAAAATGCGTGCGGGCTTTGGAGCCATGCAGTCGCGGTTAGAATCAACAATGACAGGTCTTGATGTCAGATCAGAGAACTTAAGTGCTGCCCGGTCGCGTATTACCGATGCCGATGTTGCCAAAGAATCATCAGAGATGGCGTCTTCGACAATGTTGCAGCAAGCTGCACTTTCGGTCTTAGCTCAAGCCAACCAGCAGCCGATGGTTGCTATGAAGCTGATTGGTTAGTTGGCAGTTTTATTAGCTGCTAAATTTTTTAAAAAAAGTGTTAAGAGTTTTAAGAGTTTTGAACGAAGTCCTCTACTTAGGTAGAATCTTCTTTAAACCCAGCCCTGGCAGCTATCCACTGTCAGGGCATTTTTTATGGCTTTTTAGCAACTGTAAGAATGTATAAAAATGTGAAATTAGAGCAACAGGCCTATAATTCCTAGCCTTTCAAGGCACTTCTTGATACTTCGAAGAGCTCAAACACACTTAATCAAGGAGCTCTTCGTGAAGTCTTTATTTACTATTTTAACTCTTATTGGATCACTGAGTTTTGCAGCTGACAAAGTTATCGAAACTGGAACCTACACGGCAGTTGATGTTGAATCATCAACGATCACAGCAACTTTAGTTATCCGTGGAGACAACTCATTAAATTTAATCATTGCTGCACCAGATTTCGAAATGCCAAAAGAGGGCTGTGAAGGCACATACAAAGTTACTGTAAATATGATGGCAGCCCACCTTGTTTGTCCCATTGAAGGTTTCGAAGAGATGGATGTAACTATTGATGTAACTCCAGTAACTCCAGAATCTGTTCGCTCTGCAAATGGTGCTGTTGTCGATGTTGTTTTTGGTGCTTTCGGTGATGAGCCCGCAAAATTTGTTTTGAAGAAAATCAATTAGTTCAAGTAGCTCATTTTTCTAAAGTAATTAACTTAGTTAGCCTCAGTAGCGTTACTAGCGCTACTGACACTCTTTCAGTGCTAAAACTAAATTTAAAAAACAAATCCAAAAAAATTACTACTAGATATCTATTTTGTCGAGGACGACTTCTGTCTGTCGTCACAACGTCCGTACCTGGATGGACTTAGACATTAGTAATCCTGAACCAAAATCTAGAAAAACCCATGATTTTAGTCCAAATTTCAATACGAAGGTCTAGTTTCAATTAGGCCTTAGTCTAGTTTTGCAAGACGCGACTAAAGAGCAACACGACCCAGCCGAAAGGTACATCACAACAACCGACACAAACTCGACGAGACCAAGTTGAGAAATTTATTTGAAGTGACTATTGAATAGATTTCGCCTGCAGACCTGGGATTGAAAAGTGAACTGTCACCAACGTGTATAACAGGCCGGCTGAAAACCGGCTCGACTTTTGGAGGTCAAAAATGGGAATGAGAATTACAACAAATGTGGCATCATTGAATGCTCAAAGAAGTATGGTAACTAACTCTCGTGAGATGAATAAAACCATGTCACAGTTATCAACTGGATCACGCATCACTAAAGCCGGCGACGACGCTGCAGGTTTAGCGATCAGTGAAAACTTAAAAGCTCAGATTCGTTCATATACTCAAGCTTCGCGAAATGCGAATGATGGTATATCAATGATTCAAACTGCCGAACAAGGCATGGGCGAAATCTCTAATATTATTACTCGCGTTCGTGAATTAGGAATCCAAGCGGGTTCAGACACGATCGGTGATCAAGAGCGTGGATTTATCCAAAAAGAAGTAGATGCGTTAAAATCAGAAGTTCAGCGTGTTGCTGAATCAACAACTTTCGGTTCACGCAAATTATTAGACGGTACTGGTGGAATTTATGACATCCACATCGGTGTTGGCGCTAACGAATCAACTGACTGGATTTCTTATGATGCAGCAGTATCTGATGTAACAACTGGAAATTTAGGAATTTCTGATATCGATTTTAGCTCAAAAGATGGCGCTCGTGCAGGTCTTGCGGCTTTAGACGAAGCACAGAAAAATGTGAATGGTTCCCGCGCCACTTTAGGTGCTTTACAGAACCGATTATCTTCAACTGTAGACGTGATCGGAACTATGAACGAAAATATGTCAGCAGCAAATTCACGAATCCGTGATACTGATGTGGCAATGTCTAGTTCAGAGTTAGCTCGTAATAACGTTTTATTACAAGCAACGACCTCAACATTAGCGCAAGCTAACCAATTACCACAAATGGCATTAAAGCTTATTGGTTAATTGAAACTGTTTTAAGTAATTGATTTTTTGGGTGGGGCGAGGACCTCCGCCTTTGTCCAAAAAAATATTCTAACGTAAGTCTAGGTCACTAGGCTTACGTTTTTTTGTTTATGTCCTACCCTGTTTATGCCGATACCGTCTGTATGAACATCAAGAATTTTATAGGCTCTACAGCTATCTCGACGCCGACACAGAAAGTGTCGACTGTTGACAGGCCTATTAAATCATCTGAGTCTTCGCCAGAGCGGGATGCTAACGGGCAACAAGCCTATGGCGGACAAAAGCAAAAAAAAGAAAAAATGTCTGACGAGCAATTCACCAAAGCAATTCTACTTTTAAAAGCCAAACCATTTATGAAAGACATGAATTGGCTAGTCGAGATTTTTGAAGATTCCGGTTGTCGCTTTGCCTGGGTTAAAGACCATGAGGGAAAGACAATTCGCAAGATCTCCGAGTTCGATTTATGGGATGTGTTTGAGTCTGCTGCCGCTGAGCCCAACAAGGGACAGTTACTTAAAAAAACCGCCTAAATTTCTATTTGCAAAATTTGCCTACCAGCCTGTGGTCTAAGCCAATCAATTGACTCACAGATTCTAACAAATGTCTGAAATACTAATCCTGTAGTTACAGCTTCAATTCATGGAGGAAAAGAAGTGGCAGGAATTCGTATTTCAGGATTAGCGAGTGGATTACCACCTAATTTAGTCGATCAAGTGATCGAAGCTGAACGCATGCCACTGAAGTCTATCCAAGATAACAAAACGAAAATTGAAGACAAAGTTAAACTTGTTACGGATTTAGAAACAAAAATAAACGACATCAACAAATCACTGGGCGTTATCGTCGGTGCTAAAGGGTTTGTCGATAAAAAATTTGCTTCTGGATTTCCAGATGTCATTGATGGAACGATTGATCCTGAAATCGCTGAGCCCGGTGAATGGACTTTAGAGGTTCTGCAGTTAGCCGGCAAACCGTCTGTTGTTACGAATGGATTTCCAGATAAAGATAAAACCACAATGGGAGTTGGATACATTAATTTTGAAACAGTGGACGGGCCAAAAGAAGTATACATTACCGAAGAAAACTCTACCTTAGATAAAATTGCTGAGTCGATAAACGCAGCTGAAATTGGAATTCGCGCAGTTGTCGTCAACGATCGAAGTGACAAAGAGGACAGCTACAGATTAGAAATTGCTGGATTAAAAACTGGTGATGACAATGCAGTCGAATTTCCAGTTGTGTATATGCTAGACGGCAGAAAAGATTTTCAATTCGTCGGCGAGAACAAGGCCGTCAATGCAAAATTTAAATTAGACGGCCATGAATTTGAAACAGACAGTAACAACATCAAAGACCTTATTCCTGGAGTCAATTTAGATTTAAAAAAAGCCATTCCTGGACAACCTGTGCGATTAAACATTTCTGAAAATTACGACATCATTTCTGAGAAAATAAAATTCTTTGTTGATTCCTATAATGCCGCTTTAGGTTTTATTCAGGGCCAAAGTAAATTGGCACCAGATGCAAAAGGCAATCAGCGCTTAGGTCCTCTGGGTGGGGACAGTATGCTACGCATGACTGAAAGTCGTTTACGCCAAATTATTCAGACTGTGCAAGAAACTGATAGCCAGTTTAAGCGCATCATTGAGCTTGGAGTCGAGTTCAATCGCAATGGAACTTTAAATTTTAATCAGGACAAATTTAAAAAACTTGTTAATAACGATCCTAAGCAGGTTGTCAAATTCTTGCGTGGGAACTTTGTCGATACTGGCTTTATTCCTAGTATGAAAAAGCGCTTGGGTTCAATCGTTGACCCGCAAACGGGTGTGGTGACGTCGCGGAAGAAATCCTATCAGGATCGGGTATCGCAGATGGATCGACGAATAGAGCAAAAAGAAAAATCTTTAAGTAAACGCGAAGAGCAGCTTCGTAAACAATTTGCAAAGATGGAAGAAGCCATGTCGAAAATGCAAAGCCAAGGGGCAGCGGCACAGGCAACTTTAGTCGGAGGAGGAAGATAAGATGGCGAACCCGTACGCGAAATACAAACAGGCATCGGTTATGACCGCAAGCCGTGAGCAAATACTGCTGATGATGTTCGAAGCAGCAATAAAGTTCACAAAAATGGCGATCACGGCGATGGATGAAAAGCGCATTGCCGACCGGGGCACTAGCATTCTTAGAGCCTACGATATTGTGATGGAGCTTCACACAACGCTGGACCACAAAGTTGGGGGCGAATTAGCGAAGCAGTTAGAGGGCCTTTATCTATTCATGATGGATCAGTATACAAAAGCCAATATCAAAAGTGATGTTGAGCCTTTAAAATCCAATCTAAAGATTTTAGAAAATCTTTATGATGGTTGGAAACAAGCTGTAGAAAAAATTAAAAAAGACAACGAACAGAAGGGGGCTTAGATGATTCGCTTAGTACAATTGCTTAATGAGAAAAACCACTTCCTTGAGAAGTTTTATTCATTGAATGAAAGTCAGATTAACAGATTACAACAGGGTCATTTCGATGATATCGAGCGATTTTATAATCAGCGTGAGGACTTGCTGAAGATATTAAAGTACGTCGATTCAGAGATTACTAAATCGCACATGCTTTTCAAAGACATCACCGGGCCTTTTGATGAAATTCAAAAAACAGCAATCAAGGATTGCTTGCGGGCTAAAGAGATGTACGTGAAAAGGATTCTGGATCAAGATCTTATTGTTTTAGGATTAATTGATGAGGCGAAATCTCAAATCATCCGTGAGCTGCAAGATGTTAAAAAAGCATCTCGGGCGATGGCTGGATATAAGTCGACGACTCTGTAGGAAATAAAATAAACTATTTTTTTGGCCAGTCAAAACAGTGACTGGCCCGTCGAAAAAAATGTGGTTATCTGATCTTAGAATTAAATTAGCCACTCTGTAGATGGCACCTTGCTTGCTTTAGATGAAAGTGTGGATCAGGACGATCCACACTTTTTTTTGGAGGACATGATGTCAGACACCGTTTCGTATCAGACCACCTTTGGTCAAGTAGCTCAGCTGTTAAATAAACAAAAACCCTACCAGGCTTTGCGACATCTCATTGGAATTTCTGTTCCTTGCAGCAAAGATATTCAGTTTTTGAATCTGATGGCGCGAACACAAATTCAAATGAAGGATTTCAACAACCTTGTTAAAACATACCAGCAGCTCACTCAGTTGCGGGGTTCAGTCGACGATAGAATTAATTTGCTGATGTCCCATTATCAGATCAACGAACGAAATCAGGCATTAGATATCGGCTTGCAGCTGCAAAATGAAAATCTAACCGCTCAGCAAGACCAAGTAGTGTGTAAAATTCTGGTAAAAATATATCTTGAGGAAAATGATTTTGAAGGGGCACAAGAAATCATTGCAAAATCATTATATTCTGAAGCAGATGACTTCTTAATGTGGGCGCAAGGCATTGTTTATCTTAACGCCGAATTAAAAGATAAAGCTTTAGATTACTTTCGAAAAGCTGTTCAATTAAATGCTCGCAATGATCAGGCTTGGGTCAGCTTAGCAATCATGCACAAAGACATGGGTGACGAGGACTTAGCAGCTGCGAATTTGGAAAAGGCTATGGATTTAAATCCGTTTAATGCGGCTGCTTTAAAAATATTAATCACTGCATCCACGAAAAATAACTCCAAAGTTGAACGTGCCTTTGAGCATGTTCAGTTCTATCTTTCAGAATTTTGCTTTGATGAAGACATTAGCCTGTGCCACGCCCAAATGCTGTGCCACTTAAAACAATGGCCTTTGGCTGAACTTGAGCTTGAAAAGTTGCTTTTGCACCAGCCACAGAATGATGCTGCTAAAAAAATGAAAAAGTCCATGTTGGATGTGCAAATCATGTGATAGCCTTTTTAAGTGAAAATCATCGTTCAGGACCAATTTAAAAAACTTCTAGATTATTCAGATTACGCAGTTGTTTCACTAGCAACTGCCGCTGAAGCGAATGATCTTGAGGTTGCGATTGGAGACCGGAGCTATTTTGAGTCTTTAGCTCCTGAATTAAACCAGCGAATCCACTTTCGTATTTTGATGCATTCTCAGAAAGAAATTTCGGTGAGTGAAATTTGTAAGATCCAGCCGTTTCATATACAAAAAATGGATGATGTGCAGGAACTAGCGACATTACTGCAAGGTTTAGCTGAAAAGCTAAAGTTAAAAACTAAAGCACAGCAAGTGACTAAAGAAATTCAGAAAAAAAGAAAAGAATTGGAAGTTTTAAATGAACAACTCATTTCTGAGAGCAAAGTTCAATTTGAATCTCTTGAGAAATCAAATTATGAAGAAATGCAGAAAAATCTTAACGAAAAGAGTCTTCTGTATTTTCTAGATTTTATCAGCTCAGAGTCCTTAAATGACGACTTTGTGTCACAGATTTTAAAAATGATTTGGAAAGAAATTAAAAAAATTGGTTATGCCTATCAAATTGGATTTTGTTTCGAAGATAGAAATGAAACTGTCTCACTTATTACTTACAACGGCATAATCGAAAAAACTGACACCCTACAGCTGGATATCCAAGATAGCATTCATGCAGCTGATTTGGCGACTGCCATTGGTAGACCTGTTGGAAAAATTTTATTTTGGAAATTGCCTGAGTTTTCTAGAAATGGCTACTTTTTTGTAGAATCCATCGATCAACAGCTGCTGGGTCAGGCACTGCAAAATTATTTTAAAGAGAGACTGTTCACACTGAGTCTTTATTTTGATCGCTGGCTAATTGAAAAAGAGTATCACCTGCTCATCGAACGTTGGGATCGAACTTTTAAATCCTTTTCTGGATACACTCATGTGATAGATGAGGACTACTTAATACATCAATCTAATTACGTAAAAATTTCGAATACTCCGCAAAAATGTTTTACTGTTTTAGCTGGCCGCACTGAACCCTGCGAACAGTGTCCGATACGGTCAAAAATAAATTCAGAATTTTATCTTACAAATAATAAAAAAGTAAGGGTCAGCTACTCTGAATTTAGTCATGCCAGTAAAAATTATTATTTTATGTTTTATGAGGATTTAACCAATTTAGACCTGTTAAAATCCAAAATGATTCAGTCAGAGAAAATGGCCACTGTTGGACGTCTGGGAAATCATTTATCCCATGAGCTGAATAATCCATTAACAGGGCTAAAATTGTACACGCAGCTCTTGTTAAGTGCCGGTGATGAAATTGCTGTCTCGCCCACTTTAAAAAGTGATCTTCGAGAAATTTTAAAGGCTTCAGAGCGCTGTGAAAAAATAATTAAAAATTTATTGCAATTCAGCCAGCAAGGAGAAATTCAGTTAAGTCCCTTGCTGTTTGAGGACATTCTAGAGAGCACGTTAACACTTTTAAAGACGGCATTACGGCCGCATCGATTATTTATTGATTTAAAAAAAACGACAATATTGGCAGATTCAACGGCTCTACAGCAGGTCATTTTTAACATCCTAAAAAATGCGTGCCAGGCGATGGAAACTGCTGGAAGCATTAAAATTTTTCATATTGAGGGTCTGGATACAGTCACTTATTGTTTTCAAGATTCTGGTCCCGGACTCAGCGGAGAAATCAGCAATTTATTTTTGCCGTTCTTTACAACAAAAAAAGTCGGTGAGGGAACAGGCCTTGGTTTGTACTTATCGAAAAAACTAATGCAGAGAATGAATGCAGAAATTAAAATTAACACTGGGTACAAAGCCGGTTTACAAATTGATTTGGTATTTAAAAAAATATGAAGTTCTTAATTGTCGATGATGAAATTTTGATTCGCAGATCGTTAGCTCGGGCCTTAATCGCAAAAGGTCACATCTGCACAGAAGCCGAAAATGGTGACGTCGCCTTGGAGCTGATGCAAAAAAACAGTTTTGACGCTGTCGTTTTAGATTTAATTATGCCCAAAAAGAGTGGTTATGACGTCATCAGCGAATGTCATTTGCAAGTGCCAATATTTATTATTTCGGCCTTTAGCGGTCCCGAACTGAGCTCGGAGTATTTGAAATCTGATAGCCGTATACAACTTGTGTTAAAAAAGCCTTTCGATAATTTGTTTGCTACAGTCGATCAAATTGTTGATCACCTTTCAGAATTTCGGAAATCGGAAATATGAGAATTATATCTGGAAAATACAAAGGTCGAGTTTTAACTTCATTTCAAGCTGATCATATCCGCCCCACTATGGACCGAGTAAAAGAAACCCTTTTTAATAAATGGATGCACCATGTGGATGGCGCCACTGTGCTAGATTTATTTGCCGGCACTGGAAGCTTAGGGCTTGAGGCACTTTCTCGTGGTGCTGTGCATGTAGATTTTGTTGAAAAAAACCCGCAGTCATTGCAGATCATAGCGAAAAACTTGGCGCTGTTAAAAGTAACGCCAACCGAATACTCCGTTATTAAAAAAGATGCTGTGCAGTTTCTGGCAACGTATTCGAAATCAGCTTACAATTTGATCTTAATAGATCCGCCTTTTACAGAAAAAATGGCACATGACGTAATGCTAGCTTTAGATACAAGCACCTGCTTTGACTCAGGGACTTTAATTGCGATTGAATCAATAAAACAAGAGAAAATTGATCCCGAGTACTCACAGCTCGTGCGGTATGACTCAAAAGATTATGGCGACAAAATACTTTCCTTCTTTCGTAAAAAAGAGCAGTCTTGATGCATGTCAAAAATTGCAGTTTATCCTGGCAGCTTTGATCCTGTAACAACAGGCCATCTTGATATTATCGAGCGCATTTCTAAAATTTTCGACCATGTTATTATTTTAACAGCAGAATCAAATCAAAAAAAATATTTATTTTCTGTCACCGAGCGTGCGGAATTTTTAAAAAAAGCATTAGTCGATTTTAAAAATGTAGAAGTCGATTTATTTTCCGGCCTAACCGTTGATTATATGCAGAAAAAAAAAGCTCATGTTATTGTTCGGGGTTTGCGTGCTGTCGCTGATTTTGAATATGAGGGAACGTTGGCAAACATGAACTATCGATTGGCTCCAAATATTGAAACTTTCATGATTTTTTCACGCCCAGAATATTATTTTATTTCTTCTCGTGCTGTGAAAGAAGTTGGCCGAAACGGTGGAAATTTAAAAGGTCTTGTTCCAGATTTTATAATTCCAGAAATCACTAAAAAATTAAGGGGCTGACGTTATGATGCTATCCCAGCGAGCGCAAAAACTGAAAACATCACCCACCTTATTTCTTGTCGCAAAAGCTAAAGAATTACAGGCTAAAGGCCACGATGTTATTTCTTTAACAGTGGGGGAACCCGATTGGCCAACGTACCCGGTTGCAGCCCAAGCAGGAATCACTGCGATTAGCTCGGGGTTTACGAAGTACACAGCAGCCCAGGGGACTCTTGAGCTACGTAAAGCAATCATCCAGCGTACAAAGCAGGATCTAAATCAAGACTACACCGTGCAAGAAGTGACTGTAACTACGGGCGCGAAGTACGCGATTTTTGCAGCACTGCAGGTTTTGTGTGATCCCAAAGACGAAGTGATTGTTCATTCTCCCTACTGGGTCAGTTATCCAGCTATGATTGAGTTAGCTGATGCCGTTCCCAAAATAGTAACGTGTGAAGAAAAAAATAATTTTAAACTCACTGCTGAAGATTTAGAAAATAATATAACAAATAAAACGAAAGCTTTTTTATTTTGTTCGCCATCAAATCCGACTGGTTTCGTTTATACTAAAAATGAATTACAAAAATTGGCAGCAGTTTTAGAAAAATATCCACGCATTCATATTATAACAGATGATATGTACCACCGACTAATGTTCGATGGCAGCCACCGGGCTCCTCACATTCTAGATGTGGCGCCACAATTGAAAAATAGGACGGTTGTTATTAACGGAGCTTCGAAAGCGTACGCGATGACCGGTTGGCGCATAGGGTGGGCCATGGGACCGCAGCAAATTATTCAAGCGCTAGGTGATTTTGCGTCGCAGTCGACTGGTGCACCCTGCAGTATATCGCAGGCAGCTGTTCTGCCCGCATTGTCTCAAGCAGAGAATGAAATTAAGGAAACAAACCTAGTGCTAAAGCAACGGCTGATTTCTGCGCAATCCGAATTCGCGCGTATTCCCCAATTTAAAATTTTTGAACCGCAAGGTGCATTTTATTTATGGGTGGACGTTAAGCAAGTTCTTGGAAAATTTTATCAAGGGCAAAAAATTGAAACATCTCAAGATTTTGGAAAAATTTTGCTGGAACAATTTTTTGTGGCCACTGTTCCAGGTGAAGAGTTTGGTAATCCAGGGTATTTAC
>JAYUTU010000201.1:0-2447 GCA_043754975.1 Bdellovibrionales bacterium
TGAGATTCACGGCGAATGTAAGCCCCGCCTAACAAAACTAAAATAACTGAAAGTGCAGAAAAACTTCCTAAAAGCCATTTTGCTGTTTGATAGGTATCGCCGGCCAACTTAGTACGCTCGATAGCAGTATTAAAATGATGATTTGCTAGTGCGGTTGTAATACTGCTCATGGATTCAAAGAGTTGGTCAGCACTGTCAAGAGCGGCGTCTGCTTCGTCACGATTATTTCTGTCAGCTGCTGCAACAATTTTTTCGTGGATCTCACTGTATTTTTCCCACGCTGTCGAAAACTGTTCAAGCTGAGCAAGCTGAGCAGGGTTGCTTTCGATAAGTGGTTCATATGTTTTTTTATAAATAAAAATATTTTGGAAACATTCTTCAAACACTAACTTTAAAGCGGAACGTTTATCAAGATCGGGTGAGCTGATGTAATCCAGCTCAGCAAGCCTGAGTTTGGTAACATTAAATTTTATTTCATTCACTGTGCTAACACTCGGCAATGAGTTTTCTGAAAGTGCCACGGCGCTGCTTCGCTGTGCAGTGGTTGTTTTCGAGGTAAAGAACCCGATTGCAGCAATGAACAAGGCCAGTGCACCAAAAATAATGTTGGATTTTGATTTCGAAATTTTCATTGTAATCACCTCACTAGCTATTATCGGAGAAAGTGAGGAAAATATTAAACATAAGTTGGGATAATTCACTTCCTAGACTTTGTACAAGGCATTTTTTTGGGGAGCGTTGTGGTTTTTTAACCGACTGTCCGTTAGCCTAGTTAATTTTTGAATGCAGATTTAGCGTAAATTGGTGCAGTAAAGGGAGCGTAACACCAATATTCCCCTGCCAAGAGCAGTGACGACTCAAGCCGCTTCTGCGAGAGCCTTGCAAACTTTTGCGAGGCTCTCCAAAGTCGGATTAGCATTCGGCTCCATCAGCTTAAATAAGGCCCGTCTTGAGATGCCGGCATCTTTATAGAATTGGTCTTTGTGTACTTGCTCAAGATGTGAAAGTAAAATTTCACGAATTGCATCCGCATCTCCATCAAGCAACGCATCGGCAATAGCCTCAGAAATAAATTTGCGATTTCCGAGCTCTGAAGCTGCAGAGTAATCATAGGCTGGACTACCAGCTTTCAAGCGTGGCTTTGCAACAGCTTTAGCCTTCAATGTATTTTTTGAGGATCTTCTTCGCTTTTTTGATGTCTGAATCTTGCCCATTTTTATTTCCTCCAAGTATTAACAGTGTTAACTCGCCGCTATCATCTTCCATGACTGAATAATAAACTCGTCGACCATTGACCCATTTTAGCTCTGACAAGAAGTCACCCAAATCTTTAATGACTCCGAAATGTCCGTGTTCTTCAATATTGGATAGCCGCTTGGCAATTTGTGCCTTTTCCTTAGGTCTTTGAGACTCGTACCATTCAATGTATTCGGGAGTGCGCTTCAGCCTCATGCGGAAATAGTGCATTATAATACACTATTTGTCAAGGCCTTAATTGACCGGTTGATTCTTCAGGCGGAGAGCCAATGCCCCAAACAAAATAGGTTTTGATTTTATATAACCATTTGGTTATTATTTAAACGATTGAAAGAGGTATTGTCGTGAAAAAGAAAATTCCAAGTAAGTCTTTGGATCAGATCGTTTCAAAATATCAAAAAAATGAAGAGTTCAAAATTGTTTACGAAGAAAAACGCTTTTATCTTCAAGTCGCCCACTTGATTCGAGACTTGCGTGAAAAAGTGGGTTTTTCTCAAGCTGAAGTCGCCAAAAAAGCCAAGGTAAGTCAGCCTATGATTGCTCGGCTTGAAAGTGGGGATCATCGACGAACTCCTGCAATCGAAACGATCCATCGGATTTTAAGTATTTTGGGTTATCAGCTTATTTTAGACAATGTAAGAAAGCGAGCATCCCCTCAGGGGAACATCCAAAAATGGACCTCGTGCTAGGTTAAAATTAAACCAAAGCCGTGTCAGACCCTTTCGGGAATGGATGTAAACTGAAATGTTCAACCATTTCAAATCCGAAGTAGGATGCCGCTTATGAAATATTATATTGGGCTCGATGCCCACTCGACAACATCAACTTTTGCAGTTGTTGATGAAAACGGACAATGCATTTTACGCGAAACAGTAAAAACATCGGAACAAAGTCTAGTGCACGTGATCAATAAAATTCAAGGTGAACGACATATGACTTTTGAAGAGTCGTCGATTTCGCAGTGGTTATTTATTCAACTCAAAGACAAAGTTGATCATTTATTAATTTGCAATCCAACGTACGTGGCAAAAAAGCAAGGGGCCAAAACAGATTTCAGAGACGCGCTACATCTGGCAAATGAACTTCGAACAAATCATTTGCAGCCGGTGTTTCACGACACAAGCCACTGGATGGAGATCCGAACTACCGTGAGTGGGTATTTGGATATCGTTGAGGAAATTGTTCGTTTT
>JAYUTU010000202.1:0-2443 GCA_043754975.1 Bdellovibrionales bacterium
CAAAAAAAGACGCACCCATTATTTTCTGCGGTTACGAAGAAGGCCATTCAACTAGCATCCAACATTTAAAACTTTTAGATATTTATAATTTTATTTTCAAACCTTTTGATATGCTGATTTTTAAAGAAAGCATCAACATTGCAGCCAAACCGCAAAAACGCGCTCAAACATTGGAAATTAAATCACAGCAAGCGTCGTCAATGGTGGCTTCACTAAAACAAGTCGACATGCAATCAATTTCTGAACTGGGTTTTGTGACCTTAAGTGATTCATCGATCCCGCAGAATGGCCTAGCCAAATATTTTTCTCCACTATTTGTGAACGGAAAAAAACAAAGTATCTGGGCGCAATGTCTTGTCAGTTTACCCCACCCGCAAAAACCTGGAATTTTTATTAATAAATTTCAATTTTACGGGCCAGATCAAACATTTTTAAATATTATCCGAAAATATGTTCGCGATCATAAAGCCGATGAAACATCCAGTGCTCTTTGGAATTTTAATCCACCGAAAGAAATCAATCAGCAAAGAATGGCCGTTATCGGAATAGATAACGAAGAAACAAAAAACTATATTCAAGACATCAAAGCCCATTATTCAAACCTTGATGTCGAACTTGTTAAAATTGATGCTCAGGCCAAAACGGCAACACAAGTTTACAATCACAGCATTGTTTTAAATTTAACAGAAATTAAACATGATAGTCTGCTTAAATTTTTTTCCAAAACAGCGACTTATATTTTAATTTTGCAAAACCAGATTAAAGATGAAAATTACGAAGCTCATTCCAGTGTTTATCGTGATATTTTTATTAAGCCGCTAGATCGTTCGTATTTTTATAAAAAACTTAAAATACATATCAATGCACTTAAAGAAATCGATCAAAGTCATCTGATGAATGTGACTTCAAAAGAAAAAATGAAAGTCGCCAACATCGTTAAAATTTCTGAAATTTGTGAACTTTTTGTCACGATCACTTATGCCAGAGAACTGCCGTTTAAATCATTTCGTGAATTTGTTTTCATCGGAGAAGATGAGACCCAAGCCATTGAACTTCCGGGGTTTTGCCATTTCGTAGACACAACCGGAGCCACGAAGGCTCAAGATGGCAAAATGTCGATTACGCATCAATTTGTTTTCTTTGCCATGACTGATCATTACCTGAAGCAAATCAGATTATGGCTCCTGCAAAATTATATTAACAAAAATCAAAAAGATTAACCTAAAATATAACGACCGACTAAACTTGGAAATGCAGCTGTTTCAAAACAGTGGGTGGTAACTTTGGCAAGCGACTTCTTGGGATAAGGTAAGTTGATAAATTAAATAAATCGATAAATACCCGATTATTATCAGCTGCGCGTTTTAAATACTGATGCCCAGATGATCCACCTGTACCAATTTTAGTTCCTAGCATTCGCTGCGCTAACAAAGCGTGGCGGTAGCGCCACGTCGTGAAGTTTTCATCAATATCCATTATTGCTGTCAACACCTGAAATGGCATAGTCAACATCGGTTCATCACGGTAAAGCATAATGAACAGCGCATTCAGGATGGCTTTTTGTGACAATTTTCTTTGCCCTGCTTCAACAACTTTTTTATGAAGTTCAAGGTCTAATAAACTATCAAAAGACTCTTTTGTCGTTTTCAGATTTTCAAGCTGTGCGGTTTTGTCCTTATCAGTCAAATGGGCTGCATTATTTAAAATAGTTTGTTCGTCATCATTCAGGATATTTTTAACAGTGGCTTGATATTCTTTCCAGAAATTAAAATTTTCACTGTCAGTGAACGGAGTTCTTTCAAGCCATTTTTCTAAAAGTCTTAAGAGTGAAGGCGTTGTCTCTAGTTTAGTTAACCGATCCCGGTCCTGCTGATTCAACCTTCCTAAGAAAAATTCACGATCAACACTTTGACGGTCAACTGTGTTTAATCCCAATTTAATTTCGATTTCTCGAAATTGAGTGCTCTGAAATCCAGAGGCAGGAACCAATAAACTTCTGAATTCTAAAAAATCCATTGGAGTCATGGTTTCTAAAACCTCAAACTGTGTTCCAAAAATAGTTTGTACTTTTTTAATACGATCTAACCGCTGCAATATTTTTGCAAAATCACTATCTTTAACTTGGGGCTGGTTAAAACATTCAAGAACAGAATCTAAATCATGAAGGATTTGTTTGAACCATAACTCATAGGCCTGGTGAACGACGATAAATAACATTTCATCATGGGCTTCCGGGTTTTCAGTAGTTGCATGTTTGCGGCTCATGGGCGTCTGACAATTCAAAAACTGATCTAACATGAGGTAAGAACTGTAATACACAGGTCCCTGATTTTTATGCATAGGTTATCCTTATTTTTTATAAGCTATCATCTATAATTAATTATGCTCTAAAGTCAATGTAAAGCCGATTACTGACCCCATCGACGTTTAACGCTATTAAGCC
>JAYUTU010000203.1:0-5300 GCA_043754975.1 Bdellovibrionales bacterium
CAATGGCCATGAGTTGTAACCCACAATTACTTATTGCTGACGAGCCAACAACGGCCCTGGATGTCACAATCCAAGCGCAAATTTTAGATCTCATGCGCAAAGTACAAAAAGAATTTAATGCCGGAATGATTTTAATCACTCATGACTTGGGCGTGGTGGCAGAAATGTGCCAAGAAGTTTTAGTTATGTATGCCGGAAAAGTTGTTGAATATGGCTCGGTCGAAGATATTTTTTACCGGCCCCGCCACCCGTACACTTTGGGACTTTTAAAATCCATCCCGCACTTTGAAACTGGCGCTCGTCTTAAAACCTTGCAAACGATTCCGGGATTAGTCCCCAACTTATATAAACTTCCAAAGGGCTGCCGCTTTCAAGAGCGCTGCAAATTTATGTCTGATGTTTGTCAGAGGCAGGATCCAGGCTTAGAAAATTTGCGTGGCATTCACCGCGTCGCCTGTTTTAATTCAGATAAAACACAAAATGAAAGCGCAACTATATGATCACGGCTCAAAATTCTGCTCCTTCAATTTTGCGCGCTGAAAACATTGTTAAAAGTTTTCCAGTCCATGGCGGATTATTTTCGCAAGAAATTGCATCTGTAAAAGCCGTCCAAGGCATTTCTTTCGAATTAAAAAAAGGCGAAACTTTGGGCCTTGTCGGCGAATCTGGTTGTGGAAAATCGACCCTTGGCCGTTGTCTGATTAAATTATTACAACCCTCGGCAGGAAAAATATTTTTCAAAGATCAAGATATCACGCATTTTAAGGGCGAACAGCTTCGTGAACTTCGAAAAAGCATGCAAATTATTTTTCAAGACCCCTACGCGTCTTTGAACCCACGCATGACCATTGGTTCTATTTTAGAAGAACCCTTAATTATTCATAATTTATTTTCCTCACAAAAAGATCGCGCTGATCGCGTTCAAGAATTATTACAATTAGTGGGTCTTAGGCCCGAACACTTGAGTCGCTATCCTCATGAATTTTCTGGGGGACAACGGCAGCGCGTGGGTATTGCGCGGGCCTTAGCTGTTAACCCTGACTTGATCATTTGTGACGAACCTGTTTCTGCACTCGATGTTTCAATCCAAGCCCAGGTCATTAATTTATTAATGGAGCTGCAACAGAAACTAGGACTGACTTATGTTTTCATCGCGCATGATTTAAAAGTTGTCGAACATGTTTCAACTCGTGTTGCTGTTATGTACTTAGGTAAAATTGTTGAGATGGCGTCAGCCGATGAACTTTATAAAAATCCGCTGCACCCCTACACCAAAGCCTTGCTCTCTGCTATTCCAGTTCCAGACCCAAAACCACGTGCTGAAAGAATTATCCTAACAGGAGACGTCCCGTCGCCACTAAACCCACCAGCAGGCTGCCATTTCAACCCGCGCTGTCCTCTGGCTGGACCTGAATGCCGCGTTCAAGAGCCGCAGCTTTTGGAAAAATCATCCCACCACTGGGCAAGTTGTCTGAAGGTCTAGTTTATTTCTGCCTACTGATTTCCGAGAAGATCCTATATGACAACGCCTTATCACTGGATATTTTACGATTCATTTTCGAAGACACAATCCAATCCTATTAGCGCCGATGAAGCGCAAATGGCAATTTTAAAAATGAAACCAAAGGATTGGCCACGTTTTTTTATTTGGACCCAGGGTTGGAACGACTGGCAATCACTAGAATTATTTTTAAAAAGTGACCAAAAGGTTTTTATTACTCAATTCGCAAAAGCGTCTGATATTAGCCAAGATACAACCAGACGACACGAAATCTCAGTAGAAAAAAGCACTCAGTCCATCACGCAAAAAGTACTCAAAGAAGTAAAAGAAATTACAAAATCTTTTTCAGGAGTGATTTTTGATGAGGAGCCGCCAAACGTAGAACCCGCATTGGGAAAGGGCTCTTTTGATGGAGACGAGCTATCGTGGTCCAATGTCACTAAACCAGATATTAATTTTAAGAAATTAACTGAAAAAATGTCATTCGCAAAGCGTGATGTCCGTCACGAATTTAAAATTGAAGTTTTATTAATATCTCCGAAGGGTAAAACTTTTCGCAGCAATTCGTCTAATATTTCACTGAGTGGTTCTTTGCTCGAAGATAACATTCCCTTTGATTACTATGGAATTCCTTTTGATGTCGTTATTGTCAATCGTTCGGCGCAAGCTGAAAAAAATGCGCGCGTATCACTTAGGGCAAAAACAGTTGGAGACGGTTTAACTCAACGAATTTCGTTTCACGAAATCTCTACAGCACAGAAAAAACTTTTACATGGTTTACTGCAAGATTATTTGGATGAACAACAAAAACTAAGTCGCAAGAGCAGCTAATTAAAATCCTAAGCCCAAAGAAAATGTCATTCCGCTAATTTCAAATTTGGTATTAACCATTTCAGATTGTTCATCATGAAATCCCAATTCTCCATACACTAAGTACCGACTGCCGCCACGTGAAGTCCCCAGAACGAATTCCATTCCTAGGCCGCCCCCGTATCCATACCCAAATGCCTGCTCTTTGCTCTGCAGTTTTGTGACTGCAGGCAAATTCTTTAATTCCAAATTATTGTAGCTTAAAGTACCGACACCCCACAGGAAAATATTCACACCTTTTTCTCGTCGTGGTACCGGAAAAAAACTGACTCCAATTTCTGGCGAAAATTGTGAAAATTTATAATTTGAATTAAACACTGTTCCCGCATTTAAAAAATCCTGCTTGCCCTCGGACGCAGTGTATCTGGCTTTAAAAAAATAACGAAAAATTGTGTAACCGCTGTCCAAAGTTAATTCCAAACCAAGACCCGGATTTCCTAGTGCAAATGACCTGTAGGCCGGCCCCGAATAGTTTTGCTGAATCAGCCCCAGCTTTGTCGAACGGAACGAGCCATTGTTCTCGATCGCGAAAGCCGTTGTGCTAACGAAAAGCAGGCTTACTAGAAAACTGAATCTCAGAATCAGGCTGTCTTGATACATATACATAGCAGAAATCATATTGCGGCTTAAATCCACTACGAAAAGTAGTTTTCTCGAAATTCCTAGCCACTGTGCTTTTTATGTTACTAAAAAACGTATCAAGATAAGACAGAAGTCCAGTTTTGACAGAGTTGGCCCTTAGTGATGAATTTTTTTTCAAGTTCTAATCTAGCCCCGCCGTTAAGTTATATGAAAAGAATAACCTTTTCTGTGGATCTAAAACGCTTAGGAGAAAAATATGGGACGTAACTTTACAAAGACTCTGACGGCGCTCACGTTAATAACGTTGGCTGTCGGCTGTAGTAAGAGTAGTGATGAGGCTTCAGTAGCTGCAACGAAAACACTTTATGTGGCGTCGGGTGCGTGTTACTCAGGTTCTGGTATAACAACTTATACAGGCCCGCAATCGTCGCGCTCTATCACGAAATGGGGAGTCTCAGACGGCTTATCTCGAGGCGTGTTCACAGATCTAAACGTGGGTTCCGAGGTTTCTGCGGGAACCGTTCCACAGTTTATGATTGATAAAGGCGACCACATTTTGATGCTCACTGAAAATGCGTCAACTTTTTCTGATCGTAAAATTTTTAAAGTTAACAAAGCTGACCCAAGCACGTATGAGGTTCATGCAAATGATCCAACTGCGTTCACAGTAGCTCCGACACACGTCACTCGTGCTATGGCACAAGATGTTGACGGTTCTATTACATTCAGCAAATCACTATTTGCTGAGCGCATAAATGCATTGGGTGTTCGTATCGTAAAGGGTGGAACGAATCCGTGGGTGAACTCTGCCGCTGCAACAGGATCTTGCTTTGCAGCAGCTGCTGCGCAAATCCAAAGTTTAGCTTTGATGACTCCGTTCACAAGCACAAACCAAGGAAAATTAATTTATATTCACGCCGGAGCTGCTGCCGCTGACAACCGCATTGGTGTTGTTCAACGGACTGGTTTAACTTCTGGTACAGCTGCTGATTGCGCGGGATCTAATCCAGCGGGTGGAGCTTCAACTGTTGCTCACGCGAACGCTCCGAATTTAGCAGGACCAGTTGCGTTTCCAGCTTCGGGTAGCTCACTCACTAGCATGGTGTACATTCCAACTCCGCCACCAGCTGTTACAACTGGTAAGTTGATCGTGTCGTACTCAGGTGCTACTGCAACTGCGTTTGATAACAACACAACTTTCAATTACGGAATCGTCATGTGGAATGTGAATGAAACTGCTGACTCAGGCGCTGGAGTCGTGACAGTAGACACACCAACAATTATTTGGCGCGATGAATCAGTAACATGGGCACCGTCTGCAATGGCTTACGATGCATCAAGTGGTTCATTATTCGTGGCCGTGGGCGGATCTCCTGGTCTCATAAATCAGACGACTCAGGCTTACGGATATAATATCGAAAAGTTCACTCTTGATTTAGCGACACCATTGTTAACACGTGTTTCTAAAAACAATCAGCCCCACATCATTGGTAATTCAAATACAAAGTGCGTTTCCCACATGATGATTGCTGACTAAGACTTAGTTATTTAAGTAGAAAAAAAAAGAGTCGGCTTCTCCCCGACTCTTTTTTATTTTGTGCAGCTTAGTTTTGTTCTGCTAGTAATTCACTGATGCGAATTTTTAATTTCTCGATATCGAATGGTTTCTTAATATAATCATCTGCACCGACTTCGCGGGCCCGTTCAAAATCTTTCTCATCAGCTTGAGCTGACAAAAATACTAACGGAATTTTTTTTAAGTCACGGTGTTCCTTCATCATTTGTGCTAATTCGAAACCGTTAATCCACGGTAATCCCACGTCCATCAAAATCAAATGCAAATCTTGGTCTTGATCTAACAGCAACGTTAACTCAGCAGCGTCTGCTGCCAGCTTCACTTGATAGCCGCTGGATTCTAAAATTCGCTTCAGTGACACACGCTGACTCTCATCGTCTTCAATCACTAAAATATTTTTAGGGTGCAGCTTTTGCTGAGCATCACGGAATGAATCTAAGCTAACAATAGGCTGCTCTGCCATTCGTTGCTTGGTTAACTTTTCAATTTTTTTAATTAAATCCGTGGTGCTTAGCTTTTTTGTCATTTTAGTGTCCTTGGGCTTCTAGCCATCTCTCGGCATCTATTGCTGCCATACAACCCGTTCCAGCGGCTGTGATCGCTTGGCGGTAATACGGATCTTGCACATCCCCAGCAGCAAATACTCCCGGAATGTTAGTAAATGTCGTGCCAGGCTTTGTTTGCAGATAACCAGCTTCGTTCATATCCAACAGACCTTTAAAAATTTTTGTGTTCGGTCGATGTCCAATGGCTATGAACAGTCCCTGCAAT
>JAYUTU010000204.1:0-5295 GCA_043754975.1 Bdellovibrionales bacterium
AATTTATCAAACAGAAAATGCGTGCAGGAAAGAAACTTTTGCACGCATTTCGTTTTTTTAAGCACAGTGACTAAATCGATAGCGATCAATTTTTCAAGAGGTGATTTTAAGCCGATCAGGGCACAGAAAAAACCAGTCGTTTGCAGACGAAAATCTAAATTTAATTCGTAGCCATGAGCAAAAAGCCCTTTTGCCTTTGGTGACTCTAGCATTTTCTTTGTGACGGCCTCACTCAGTCCGGCAGCAACTAATAACTGCAGCAGCTGTTTCGTCGATTGCTCAGGTATTAATAAGTTTGCACATAGATACGAGATGTATATGAGAGTAAACGTGTCTTTTTCGCCAAAAGTTTCTAGGCAGTAGCGTAACTGCGAATCCACTTTTTTGCTGTGTGTGACATAAGAATTCAAGTCATAGAATAATTTCTCTTCAGCAGATGTGCTAAAGGCATTGGCGAAGGATTCGGTCGAATTCGCAAATGATTCCATTAATAAATAAGGAAATAGAATAGCTTGTTCTGGATCAGAAAAATGATTTTTAAAGTTGAAATCATTTGTCTCTAAAACCGAATCAGCGATGCAGTGACTGGCCTCATGAAGTAAGTAATTGGATTTTACTTTTGGAATATCACCAATGCAAAAATGACCTGATCGCTGCTTTTCAATATCACGAAATACCGTAACATTATCACTATAAGGAATTTTTTTTGCCTGTAGAATTTGAGTTAACGAAGCGTACGGCAGGACCACATAATGACAAAAATCTGTATCTGTAATCGTGAAGCCGCTCGCTAAAAATTTTTTGCGGATACGATTATAAATTTTGTTTGTTTGATAGAGAAAACCATCTCCAAATACCTGTGAGATAGTTTCTTTAGTGCCGGCAGCCGCTTCGTCATGTAGGTGCAGAAGACGCTGCACCTTAAGGTCTAAATAGTTTGTGCTCACTAACTGGATTTTAAGCGTTGAATGCGGTCAGACAGCGATGGGTGTGTCGAAAGCAAATTAATCAAACCACCCTTACGATTTGAAATTTGCAACGAAGCCATTGGCGAGCGGTCAGCAGCCACTGGGGCACCGGATTCGTATTCCAATTGCAATTTCTGTAAAGCGGCAATCATTTTTTCTTTACCCGTCAGTGCAGCAGCACCTTTGTCAGCGCGAAATTCGCGTTGACGTGAATAATAAGAGACAACAAACAGGCCCAAAATACTAAATAAGATATCTAGGACGATCGTTGAAATCATTCGCACCATCGGAGCTTTTTCCTCATCAACAGCTTGTGATAACGCAAAGCTAATGACACGCGCTAAAAACATACCAAATGCATTCACGATACCTTGAACCAAAGTCATCGTGACCATGTCGCCATTAGCAACGTGCGCAATTTCATGGGCCAGCACGCCTTCAATTTCTGCGGGATTCATTTTGCGAAGTAAACCAGTGGATACGGCAACCAAGGAATTATTTTTCGACGGGCCTGTAGCAAACGCATTGATATCATCAGACTCGTAAATTCCAACTTCTGGCTTTTTGCCAAGGCCCGCACCCGTTGCCAAGCGGTGTGTTGTTTGTAAGAGCCACTGAGTTTGTTGATCGTGAGAAATATTAGGATCAATGATTTTTACACCCATCATCATTTTCGCCATGACTTTAGATAGCGCTAGCGAAATGAAAGCTCCACCGAAACCCCAGACCAAACAGAAAACCATTAAATTGCCATAGCTGATTCCGCTTGCGGTTAAGTAATTTTGAATGCCCAAAAGATTCAACACAGTCGAAATCGTAATCATGATTAAGATGTTTGTTACTAAAAACAGTCCAACGCGTTTAAACATATTATTTCCTCCGTCATTACTATGACATCTCTTAATTTGAGGCCTGGTTGATTTTTGTCAATGTAAACCCTTTCATTTTACGACTGTGCTATGTCTTGTCAACCAACCACAGCTGGACGTACAGTACTCAAACACGGCACAGACATACTATGACAGTGCCATTTTAGAACCACGGAGATTTCCTTGTCCATTCTGCTTTCTGAGCGATTTAAAGTATTAAAAAATGATTTATGCGATGCTGATTTTACAGCTCACGAATTACTGGAAAAGTTAGGGGATAAATCCCATTGTCTTGCTACAATTATTTTATCATTGCCATTCCTATTGCCCATTCCAGTACCTGGCCTATCCACTGTTATGGGGTTAATGATTTCGTGGATCATGTATTTCTGGTACTTTAAAAAAACAATTTGGGTTCCACACAAATGGCATGAAAAAAAATTACCGGCGCCAATTTTTTCAAAAGTTTTTATGTGCGGAGAAAAATACGCCAAGAAATTTGAATTTTTATTTAAAGCGCGCGGTGGAATTTTCGTTCATTCTTTTTGTGCCCGTGGGCTTGTGTTTATGATGATTGTTTTAAGCGCTCTGTTTTTGGCATTGCCACTGCCTCCTGGAACTAATTTTCCGCCAGCAGTTGTTATCATTGTTTTGGCGTTGTCAATTTTGTTTGAAGACATTTTGCTCGTGTTACTGGGCATCCTGGTGTTTGCAGTAAATGCTTTTGTTATGTACATGGCGGTACAGTTTATGTGGGTCCAAAGCTTACCGTATATTCAATCTTTTTTCAGCAGTCCGACTTTGTGATTGCTTAGGTTGGGGTCAACTGCTACTTTATGCAGCCCAGCATCTAGCCCATTTCCGTAGTAATTTGGATAAGATAACGCTTTCACAAAGGTGACCATGGCAAAAGCGAAAAAAGACAAAGATAATTTTGGCCAGCTGCCAGAAAAAATTTTACTGCAAATTCACAGTTTGATGGTGAAGTCGCGCGTTCTTGAGGAACGCTTAATTAAAATTTATCGAGCTGGAGATTCTTATTTTTGGATTGGTGGCCCAGGGGAAGAGGCCTGGGGAGTTCCGCTGGGGCTGTTAGCGCGCAAAGGACGGGGCTTGGCGTACGACTTCATGCATCTGCATTACCGCTGCACGCCAACTGTTTTAGCGATGGGTGTGTCAATGATCGATTCTATTCGTCTCATGATGAATCGTGCCACGGATCCATCGACAGGCGGGCGCAATTTTTCGAATCACTATGTTTTTCCAGATTTAAATATTGCGCCAGTGACTTCACCGCTTGAAGTTCAATACCCGATGGCGTGCGGAACTGCGCATGCGCAAAAGCGTTTTGGAAAAAAAGCAATTTCCATAGTGACTGGTGGCGATGCTGGAACTGCCGAGGGTGATTTTGCTTCAGCGCTGATTCTGGCGTCGCGGCGCGGGTACGAACTTCCGGTGTTGATCACTGTTCAAAATAATAAATGGGGAATTTCAACCAGCTACGAGGGTCAGCATGGTGAAACAGAAATAGCGGATCGCGCACGCGCCTTTAATATTCAATCCCGTGTGATTAACGGCAATGATCCTGTTGAAACCTATTTGGCTGTGCAAGAAAGTATCGACTTCATTCGTAAAACTGGAAAGCCAGCGTTTATTGAAGCGCACGTTTCAAGACTGTATGGCCATTCGTCAGCCAGCGGTGCCAATCCAATTGCAGACGAAGTGGATCCAGTGAAAGATTTTGAAGCCCGTTTGTTAAAGGCAGGAATTTTAAATTTAGAAAAAGTAAAAAAAATATGGGATGATTTCGAAGCCGAAGGTGTGCGTGCTTTAGCTGAAGTTCGCGGGGAACCTGTGCCCCAAGCAGAGAGTGTCTGGGATCACACTTACGTCGGAAATGAAAATGCAGACTGGAGAAAATTCTAATGGCTAATATGGCTCAAGCCATTCGTATGGCACTCCATTTCGCAGAAACAAATTACGAGCTTAAAGATGTCTTCGGACAAGACGTTGGCGCACCGCTAGGTGGTGTGTTCACAGCAACTCAAGGTTTGAAAACAGCCTGGAATTCACCACTGGATGAACGTGGAATCATCGGCATGGCAATGGGAATTGCAATGACCGGAGATCGTTGCGTAGCAGAAATTCAATTTGCCGATTACATTTTTAATACGATCGATTTATTAAAAATCGCAGGAAATACTCTGTGGTGCACAAATGGTCAGTTTCCACTACCCATGACAGTGATGACTCCTGTTGGTGCAGGTATTCGCGGCAGCGTTTATCACTCGCATTCGTTCGATGCCTGGGCTTCGCGCTTAGCTGGCTGGAAAGTCGTGATGCCGTCGAATCCATTGGATGCCTACGGCTTATTACTGTCCTGTATTTTAGATCCTAACCCGTGTTTGTTTTTAAAACCAAAAGCCTTGATGCGTGTGCGCGGCGAAGAATTGCTACCCGGCGAGCCCGCAGATGAAAAAGAATTAAAGTCGCTGATCGATGCGCCCATCGGTGATCGAACCAAATGGAAAGCCAAGTGGCCAAAAATATCCGAGTACCTTGTACCACTCGGTAAAGGAAAGATTACGCGTGAAGGCCACTCTGTAACAGTTGTCAGTTACGGTCGCCATTTACTTTTGTGTAACGAAGTCGCTGATCTTTTAGCACGCGAGGGATTTTCCATCGAAGTGATCGATTTGCGCTCGATTTATCCTTACGACTGGCAGTTGGTGAAAGCCTCGATACAAAAAACCAAACGCGTTTTGTTCGTCAACGAAGACACCGATGTCACAAACTTCGCTGAGCACTTAGCCTACCGAGCGACGACTGAATTGTTTTATGAATTGGAAGCCGCTCCGCGGGTTTTAGCTGGAAAAAATTTACCAGGTATTGGACTGCATCCAAATTTAGAGGACGCAAGCGTTCCCCAAAAGCACCAGATCGAGCAATTGATTCGAGACCTCTGTGCAGAGGTTCCGTGAAAAAAGAAAATAGCAAAAGCACAGCTAAAAAAGCGGGGAAACGAAGAGTCATTATTCCTGAATTGCCTTTTGATAAATATCAGCTTTATCACGAAGCTGTTCAGTCGCCGGAAACAGATGTTGAATTTTATCAAAAAGCTTATTTTGATATTTTAAAATCAAAAAAAGTGACAACTTTGCGCGAAGATTTTTGTGCTGGTGGAGCCATTAGCGCCGAGTGGGTAAAGCTAAATAAAAAGTACAAATCCTGTGGTCTTGATTTAGATCCTGAACCCTTAGCCTACGGCCGTAAGACCTACTTATCTCAATTAACCGCTGAGCAGCAGGAGCGAGTCGCTCTCATTGAAAAAAATGTGTTGGAACCTGGTATTCCGAAAGCGGATATTGTTGCTGCAGTTAATTTTTCTTACTGCATATTTAAAAAACGCGAATTGCTGAAGCGCTACTTTGCTAATGTGTACGATTCTATCAATACAA
>JAYUTU010000205.1:0-2436 GCA_043754975.1 Bdellovibrionales bacterium
AAAGCCGTGGCACCCAATCGCTTTCAAATCAAACGCACTGATTTATTAAAATACACCAGCGATTTATCGACTGTGCTGATGCAGGCTCGGGCCGTTCCCTACCGCGACCCTAGCACGGGGGAAATTGCAGGGTTTCGCATTTTAGATATGCAGGAGAATAGCATTTACAGTGAGCTGGGTTTGGCACGTATGGATATTCTTAAAAGCGTGAATGGCGAAGCCATCGATAGCATCCAAAAAGCGATGGAAATGTATAATGCGATGAAAAATGGAAATAAATTTGAACTGATGGTCGAGCGCGGCGGAAGAAACGAAACGAAAACGTACGACATTACAAATTAGAAATTAATTAAGTACTAAGCAACAAGCGGGGTTAAACGCATGGTCATTCGAAATAACAAATCAGTTTTTGCAGTAACTACAGCTGTGGTCTCCGCAACATTTTTTGCACTTTCAGTTAAAGCGCAGTCGGATAATTTTCCGCCACCACCCCCACCAGTTATCGAAGAATTCAATGCGCCACCCCCGCCTGAAATATTTCCATCTAATTCGTCTGGCAGCGGAGCCGCGAAGCCTGCGCGAGAAACCCGAATCGTGGCCCCAACAAAAAATAAAAATGGAGTTCTAACAGATGCCCAGCGAGCGAAATTTTCAAAAGCTAATCCGGAAGATATCACTTCAGAAAATTTTCCGGAAACCATTGAGTCTTTTGATTTTCCGAATGTGGATATCACAGATATCATTAAAGCCATCAGTGAATTAACTGGTAAAAACTTTATCATTGATTCAACTGTACGTGGAAAGATCACAATTGTTGCTCCTAGTAAGATAACTGTTGCAGAAGCCTACAAGGCATTCTTGTCATCGCTTGCAATTAATGGATTCACGATTGTTCCTAGCGGTGGCTTTTTGAAAATCAGAAATGCCAGATCAGCCCAGCGAGACAATATTGATACGTACTCAGGGTCGTATTATCCAAATACCGATCAAATGATTACAAAGATTATTCACTTAAAACACATCACGGCTGAAACCGTCCAGCAGCAATTGCGTTTGCTCACATCTAGTTACGGCGAGATGGCTCCGTTCTCTTCAACCAATTCATTAATTATTTCTGATTTCGGCGCCAATATTGACCGTATTATGAAAATTTTAAATCAATTAGATGTCCCGGGCTTTGAAGAGCAGCTTGAAGTGATCGGTGTGCGCTATGCGAAAGCAAAAGATATTGCTGATTTGATTGATAAAGTCATCAACAAGGGCGAAAAAAAACCAAGCAGTGGTGGTGGTGGATTTTCATCTGGAGTTCCGCGTTTTTCATCTGGTGCAAACCGGGGATCTGCAGGTCAACAGGGTGCTAGTTATTTTATGGTTTTTCCTGAGGACCGTACCAACTCTTTGATTGTTGTTGGAAATCGTGCCGGCATAAATCGTGTGAAGAAATTAATCTCACAATTAGATTTTAAAGTGAAAGCGGAAGATCGCGGCGGCGTCTACGTCTATTACGTTAAAAATGGCGATGCAGAAAAAATTGCTCAGACGTTACAAGAAGTTGCAAAAGATTCAGGGCCGAAAGCTGCAACGCCTTCGGCTGGGGGCGCAGGGCCAGCAAGTATTTTAGCTCCGCAGGGCCAAGCAGCAGTGCGTGAAGGTTTATTTGGTGGTGATGTGCAGATTAAGGCCGATAAAAATACAAACTCGCTCGTGATTTCAGCGAGTAAACAAGATTACGAACAAGTTCTTAATATTCTGCGTAAATTAGATATTCCACGTGATCAAGTTTTCGTTGAAGGCATTATTATGGAAATGGCTCTAAGCGACGGGTTCGAGCAGAGCGCTGGTTTTGTTAAATTTAACGAGGGCGGCGGTAAAGCGGGCTTTACGTCTGAGGCTTCGGGCGCAATCGATTTCTTAAATCCGCTCAATGGTGGTTCCGCGATTTTAGGTTTTGCATCTAATAGTAAAGTGAACGTGACGATTGATCCATCAAAGCCTGCAGTTGCAGTTCCGGACCTCATTGGTTATCTCAATTTACTGAAAAAATTTGGTAAAACGAATATCCTGTCAACGCCGCAAATTTTAGCCATGGACAATCAAGATGCTGAAATCGAAGTTGGCGATCAGGTCATCACGGGAGCCACTATCACTCCAGGCATCAATGGAGCCGTTTCGCAATCAACTCCAATTTTTGGTGAAGCTAAAATTACTTTAAAAATAAAGCCATTTATTTCACCCAATAGCGAAAGCATCCGTATGGAAGTCCAGCAAACTGCAGGACAGCTTTCGACGGTCACAGTGCCGAAGAATTTTGATGGTTTAGCCCAGCCGTTATCAACACGAAAAATTAAAACAACCATCATCGTACAAAATGGTGATACGGCTGTGCTTGGCGGATTAATTAAAGATGAAGAACTTGAAACTGTTAAGAAGGTTCCT
>JAYUTU010000206.1:0-5291 GCA_043754975.1 Bdellovibrionales bacterium
GACCAAGATATAAAAACGCTCTTTAGCCGCCAGGAACTCTTTTTCGGGGAATCCTTGAAAGACTTGTTCTTTCTCAAAAAATCTTCTCTTCTTAAGATTCAACGGCGCTGATCTAAGAAAAATAAAAATTTCGGGAACAAATAAATTCTCATCAATCATTTTCGCTTCGACAAACTTAAGCCTTGCATCACGGATGGGTTTATAATTGACTGACGCTTCAAGCGAAATGTTTGAATGCTCCTTCAAAACTTGGCTTGCTGAATTTGTGAGACGATAGAAAACTTGTAATCTGACCTCTTCCGGCAGGCCCACAAGCAGACTTTCAACTTTCTGGCTTACTGAGTTAATAAATTCTGGTGCTGCTGAACTGATATCGACGCCGTTCAATTTAAATCCGACGCCAAAAGAGCCGTCATCAAACACCATTGTGTGGTCGTCAAAACAAAAAAACGGAATTTTTTTAGCAATCATCGGTGGTCCTCTTTATTTCCAGCTCGAAGCTCGCCGGATGAGAGATAAAATTTGATAGCGTGTTGCAAATAGCCGTCGGGTTTGCCGCGTTTTCCAAAGTACAGACCCACAAATAAAGCCGCTGGAATTCCAAAAATAAGGACAGCGCCGTAAGGCACGCGTCCTAAAACAAGATTCATAACTGCCGCGAGTAGCAAAACCGATAAAAGATCAGAAGCCTCAACGCTTCCGATCTTAAACTTGGCATCAAGTCGCCGGTGGATTTCTGATGTTTTAAGTTCCATCACATCGCCATCCCTTGAATCCAGCGAATAATCAGAGGAGCCAGCATCCCGATGAGGGAAGTAACCGCTACTAAAATCATTCTCTGTTTCGCGGAGGCGTCACCTGTTGCGGCCAAAATTGCCGCATAGACAAGACCGATCACACTCGCTGCTGGCAGCAAAAACGTGATAAGGCCGTTTGTAACCCCTTGGACTTTTGATTCAAAACCGCCGCCCGAAAACTGCGCGAGCGCCAGTTCTGGACAAAAAATCATAAACACACCAACAGCTGCCATCAGCATCATGAAGATGCTCTTTTTACTCACGCAGCCTCCAAAACTAGAGTGCGTGCAAAGGGACCAATATCCATAAAAATGGGATAACCGCTTTCAATGCTCGCATGGCCTTCGCCAATTTCGGCGCGATGAAGAACAACGCCTTGTTTGCGGACTGCGGCCTCGACTCGAAAATGAATCAATCCATCGCTCATGGAAATAGGTTTAAGATAAATGACTTTATCCTCAGGGAACATATCCACCTTAAGACGGTAGTCGCCTTGAAGTTCATTGTAGAACGCAACTCCTGCGGGATAGCGTTTTCCGGTTTCATTACACAGCCAGTGAAGCCTGTGGCATTTCGTATTTTCTGTTTTCAAATAAATCTCCGTTGTTAAATTTAAATAGAATCCCGACCACTCCCTGCCGATGAAAATATTCCTACTGGCCTTGATACCTCCCAAGGGGGCGACGAGCCTGAATGCAGGAGTTTAAAATAACGGGGACACCGTCTTTTTGACTAAACCAGTGGTAGTCATCGTTCCAAAATTCAATTTGGCCTTTGATCCAATGACCTTCGATCAAAAGCTCCACGGAATCGCCGGAAGTGAGTTCATAATTTTCAACAACCCAGCGACCGATATCGTTTCTTTGAAGTCGTTCATTTTTTTGATTCATGCTTTTTCTCTTTCTGCCGGTTTGCTTGCGGCACTGATTTTTCGACTGGCTGTTGCCAGCATTTTTTCAATCGACGATGGCTTAAGTCGAAGCTGAGTTGAGATCTCGCTGATGGAAAGCCCTTTCATCGCAAGCCACACAGCCTTTCGTTCAAAGCTTTCAAGACTGATAACACTAACAGGGCTTAAATTTTCCAATGACACCCATAACGGCGAATATTCTCAAAGCGTGCTTCATCAATCCGCGTTTGAATTTCGTGAGCCTCAGCCCAGCTCTCAAGAAACCTGAACCAATATGCGCGTAATGCGTTTCCAATTTTTTTAAGCATCATGATGCTTCTCCTTTTTTTTTTGATTTTTGCGGAAGCAAAATTACCTTTGCTGCCGCTTTGAATTGGTTGAGCTCGCGCTCAACCCGCAGGACTTGGTGGTAGGCCGTTTCTAAATCGCAGTAGTTATCTTCGACATAGAGACATTCGATACAGTGAGCGTAGTTTCCTAACGTTTCAAAACTTCGAGTTCCACAGCGTGGACATTGGCTAATAAATGACTTTGACATATTGATCCCCCTTTAAGTTCGAGACCGTTCTTTAACGAACGACCTTTCACCTTATTAAATTGCAAGGTGTGCCAACAAATTGTCGAATCAGACGTAAGTGTTTGAGATGTAAAAACTAATTTGATTTTTTGATGATTTGCAAAAGCAGCAAAGCATTCAGGGATTCTGAATGCTTTGTAATGAAAAAATATTTTTCTATAAGGGAATCAGGAGGTTGTGATGAAGTTCAGAAAATTTGTATGGGTTCAGAAAAACTGAAGGTTGAACTGGGGCCAGATCATATAGTTAGAATTTTAATTCTGTAAAAAATATTAATGCCATAGATTTCTGAAAGATAAGAAATATCAAAAAAGATGACTTGATTAACTCGCTTTTCTTTGGATTCTGAACAAATTGTATTCGCTGCAAAGACATTCAGATTTCCTGAACAAAGCGCACCACCGCCAAGTTTTGAGAAAAATTCAATATCTTCAAGCACTTAAATGGATTTCATTTATTTCAATCGCTGTGATCCGCAAAAAACGTTCAGTTTTTCTGAATAAACGTCACCACCCACAAGTTCGAATAGTTGTTTAAAAAGTCTCAGAACAAAATAAAGCGACTCCTGGTCTGCTAAGTATGAAAATTTTTCCAAAAATGCCGATGGCTTGATGCTTGCTTTTAAGACACATATCCAGAACAAATGCGGGGGGGCCAATGGGATCGTTGGGTAATAATCAAATAAATGAAGAACAGCACCGTGATCCGTCAGGTTTTCTAAATCTGTTGCCGTTCAAATATCAAAGCCTTCGCACCCATGAGGACCAGCGTCCCAAAGGCTTACAGTTCTATAGCAATAGCATCACCATCGAGGCTCAGCTAGACAACAAGGAAATCATCGTATGCGGCGAAGCCTTTGATGTCGCAACTGCGGCCGCCAAAGCTATTTCCGAATTGATCGAAAGGTCAGCCTTATTGAAACAAGCCGGAATCAATTCATTGATCAGTAAAACAAGTAATGGCTGGGCAGCCCACTTTGAAGAAAAGCAAGCCAAGCTTAATGCTGTACTTGAAGTTATTGAACGAGACGCCGTTTTAGCGCAGTGGTATTCAGCTACTCCATTTTTAGAAATCGAAAACACTACTTTACCAAATTCAATTTTAACCTGGGCGACCACCGAACTTTCAAAATCTGAATTTCCAGTTTTGAAAATTCTTATCTCGACAAAAGGCATTGGCCCATCAGTTACGTGCGTATTGATGAAACCAAATGGCTTTGGGGTCTGTGGCCATAGCAGCAAGGTGGATCTTTTATCAGCTATTGAAAATGCGATTGGTGAAGCTTGCCGAGCTGCCCATATGACATTAAGAAATGCTCATTATGCTGATACTGAAATTTTAAAGACAAATCAGTCTGGTTTAAGAATTGATCCTGGTGCACACGCTGTTTACTATGCGTATCAAGAGTCATTTCCTAGCTGGATGTTCGGCGAAAAAATATCTTGGTTCAATGCGCTTCGTTCTTGGAATTTAAAGATGAAGCCAATAAATGAAGGTCAGCATTTAGATTTCACAACTAAGACGGTTATGACGGAACCAGTTTTTGTCAGCTACTCCAAGCATTCAGAGACCTTTGAATTAACATGGGGGCCTCAGAGTTCGGACCAAATAATAAAAACAAAAGCCGGTCACAGGTTGACTGGAATTGAAGTTAACTTGAAACCGCATCCAATATCTTAAACATAACAAGGGGGAATTTTATGAAAGATAACAAAACAAAATTAGGACTTTTGGTAGCAGCTCTGCTCTCAATAGGCCAAGCATCGGGCGCCAATGAATCTGGTTCAGAAAACGCTGTAGAAGAGTTCGCGCCAATTGAAGCTCTTGCACCAGAACATCGTGCGGCCTTGATTCCACAAATCAAACTTTTACGGGAGTCCATCAAAATTGATTGGAATTCTGTAGTAATCGGAATTAACCAACATGGCGAACTGACTTTAAAGGGCAAAATAGAAGCAAAATTGAAGAGCACAGCTAATCCGACTTGCTGGAGTATGTAATTTTCATGAAACGAATTAAACTTTTTCTACCACTTTTAGTATTATTTCTGGGATCAGGGGGATTTGCTGTGACAAAAGAAGCTCAAAAAACAATTAAAACGTATATGCCATTTGGGCTACCGATTGATCCGGCCTATGTGAAGACTTTGGTTGATCTAGATATTTCATACGCGCTGGGAACAACACTTGTTGATTGGACTCCCAGTCGCGAACTTATGTCTGGGTTGGCAGAATCTTGGGAATTTATTGGTGATAAAGACGTTTCCTTTAAGTTAAGTGCAAAAGCGAAATGGTCAGATGGTTCACAGGTTACTGCTGATGATGTTATCAAAAGTTTAAATCGTGCGAAAAAAGATCATGAACAAGCTTTGGCTAGTCTATTTAGCATTGTTGAAACGATGGAAGCTAAAGATTCTAAGATCGTCATCTTTAAGTTGAAGGCTGCATCTACACAAAATACTCTTGTCAGAAAACTGACCGAACCCATGTACGGAGTCTTTGCAATAAAAAATGGAAAACTTAGTTTTGAGAAAAGCTCTGGCCCATTTCAGCTAAAGAATTCTTCTGAGAATGAAATTAGCCTTGATGTGAACAAGCACTGGATATCTTATCAGCCTAAGATGGCCGATGCGATGATAATAAGAAAGTCCGCAAAAGGTAGCGAGGTTCAGGACGCATTACTAAAAGATACTTGGGCCAATTTATTTACAGCATCATCATTGATGCCTGAAGCTGTTAGCGAAAAATTTAAAAAAGCCAGCTTCAAAATTTGGAACCGCAATGTAGATCGTATTTTCTTTTTTTCGCCAAGCCCTAAACTACACAACGAGGAAGGCCGCGAGTTCTTTAGGTTCTTAAATGAAAACTTAAATCGAACTTTGCTTGTTAAAAAATTAAGCGGCCATATTGAAGCCAATCAGTTTTTTCCGCAAGGGTACGTACTGTTTGATCCTGAATTTTCGATTAAAAAGAAAAACACAAAACTTCCGGAAGCATTCAAAAAAAGA
>JAYUTU010000207.1:0-12060 GCA_043754975.1 Bdellovibrionales bacterium
CCCTCAGCACGCAGAGGATTTACTGCCGCATGGACAGCTGTGCTGGTAAAAATAAGAAACAAGCTAATAAAACTGCCTACTAGGTGATTTCGAGTTACCATCTTTTACCTACCGATGGAAAAAAACCGTCATACGCTAACGTGAGCAGCAATGACATCGCCTGCTGTTTGTCTTTGTTGACTGTTGCCGTTGTATAAAAAAGCAAGCTGAGATCGAAACGAAGAGCCTCATTGCGCGATAACGAGAGCAGCTGACCAAGACCTGCGCTAAACGCTAGGCTCGACGATTTATCGGTAGCAACGGTTCCAGCACCAAGCGTTTGATAAATTTCAAACGGAAATATTTTTCGATCTGCCAACGCATATTTGCCGTACATCGAACTAAAATAAATATTTGCACCCACGTAGCTTTTCAAAGTTGCCAAATTACTAGCAGTGACGCTTTGCTTTTCTTCTAGGTCAATGAGTTCTGCACTTTTTGATGACGTCAGTAATATACCACTGAGTTCAATGCCCCACTTTTCATTAAGATGATATCCGCCACGCGCCTGAGCACCAAATGTTTTAAAAAAAACATCCGAAGGAAAAAGTGTCACACCACCTGATAAATTAAATCGACCGGTTTTAGGCATGTAGTTTTTTTGAATAACAACGACTTGTGAGTCAGCGTTCGAATCCTTGGCAGTTTCAACTTCTAAAGCGTCTTTTTTCTTACCGACACTGGGAATGGTAGTCATCTCTGGATTTATTCGCTTCGGAATGTTTCTTTCAAGCTCGGACTCAACGCCTTGAATTTCGTTATCTTCGTCGGCATCCTGAGCATAAGCGGGTTCACTAAGGAAACCCGCAGTTAAAAAAGCACCTATGACTAACATGAATTTAAGCAACTTCATTTCTACATCATGCAGTAGACCTGCAGATTGTTCAAAGTTAAAATGACACGACCTTTAGCTTGCCCGCGAATGTTTCGATCGTGCTGTTGATGCTTTTAACTTTACCTTTATGACTTAAAATCTCCTTAACATAGGAATTGATAAGAACAATTTTTCCGTGTCCGCCCTGGATGCTATCAACATTTACGTTACACAAAATGATTTTCCCCTTGTGATTGCTTATTTTTCTTACATAGGAATCAGCTGACGTCGCACGAACTAAAAACTTTCCGTGGTTATCTGAAATCAAATCAATTTGATTCGACACGATCTCATGTTTTCCGCGTAAGTTACTAAAAGTAGCTCCGGTTAATGTCGACTTGAATTTCTTCTCAATACAAGCTGCTAGAGCTTTTGAGTCATCTTGGTCGTCGTCCGCATCACTCGAGACACTCTCATCAGCGTCATCATCATTTTTGACAAGATCTGTAGGCTCAGCATCTGCGACGTCTGCGACTACTTCGGCAACTACTTCAGCGGCTTCAGAAACTGGACTTTCGTCCGAGGCTACGATCTCTGTGATCGTATCATTTTCAACTACATTCGCTGGTCCGCCTGCAGCTAACACTTCGGCATCTGCAGTTTTTTGTGCTAGATCTTCTGGACTGATCTTGGAACAGTTTTGGAATAAACTCATACATAAAAAAGAGCTCACTACAAAAAGGCTACCTGCAATATTTTTTTTCATTCAAAACCCCCACACATCACTAAAGCAAAGTCGGGACCAGTCAAAAAAAGGTCCAACACTGCGGTGATTCATTTTGCCTGTAGATTAAATGGCATCGTTAACATGTTGGACGTTTCAGTTTGAGCCTGTTTGTAACCTGGCTAAATTGCTTAACTAAATCAAAAAATTCTCGTTTTGGCACAAATAAATTCTAATAAGTAGCAGCTTCCTGCCGGATTTTCGCCTAAAGTCTCTACGTTATTTTCGCCCAAGGTCTCTACGTTATTTTCGGTTTTCACAGCGTATCCCATGTACGAAAGGGATAGACTCTTAGTTAATTCGAAACGCATTGCTTTCGGCACAACTCCAGTAAAAATATTTTTTAGTGGTACCGAAGAAAACACGGGCTTAATCCCCACCGTTTCCTGAGGTCGCATTCCAGCTACTAAGCAGTATCTCTCAAGCTCTTCAGGCTTTATAAACAAATGCAGAACGTGCATGTGCTTAGGTGTATTTTTAACCATCCATTCGACCATTTTTATAACGACGATATAGGCTAAAAAATTGCGATTAAAAGTATGATACACAAAAAGTCCACCGGTCTTTAACACGCGAGAAAATTCTAAAATAACTTCAGAAGGGCGCTCGACATGCTCTAAAAAATCAAGCGCTGTTACGACATCAAAAGTTTTATCTGCAAAAGGCAGTGTGTATGCGTCTGCAGTTAAATACGTCACAGTTTTAGTTGTGTCATATTTGGCTGCGACGGCTAGGCTTTCCACCGAAATATCCACGCCAGTCACTTGCAGATTTTCTTTTGCAAGTGCATTACTTAAAAATCCGGCGCCACAACCCACATCTAAAACTTGGGTTCCTAATTTTAACAAACCATGCTGCTCTATTTTCTGCTTAATCCACGGAGTTTTGATCTTAGATTCAGCCCGCAGAAGCGCAACTGGATCATCGTCAGCTTCGTACCAGCGATCACCATAAGAATTATAAATTTCATTATTTACTTTTTCTTTATTAACTACTTTTTTTAGTTCCATTGAGACTCCAGTAAAAAATTTGGTAGATCATAAAAATAAATATTAAAATCGGCTGCACCATAAGAAAAGTTAGATTTAAGTTTTCTTTCCAAACAATACCCGCAGCCAAAAATGTAATCGGATGCAGCACAAATAAAACAGCATGCAGCCAATTTTCTTTGGCAGAGCAGTGCTGGGTGTGAATAAATTCATCTTTGGTAACAAAAATCGAAGAAAAGGCACAAAGGCCAATATAGATATACATGTTGGCCTGGGTTGGTGGCTGTAAATACAAAAAAAGATAGCACAAAAAAACAGTTAAACTATCTAGCGGATGACCAATTCGTTCCCACAGCGGCAGGCCCCGGTTTCGATGAAAATAGAATTCATCCACGAACATGGCCAGTCCTTGTAGTCCAAAGGGTATTAAATAAAGCGCCATCAGCAGATCTCGAATGCAGCGCCAAACAAGGTCAAGCCCGGACCAAATGCAAAACTAATTACTTTGGTTCCTATTGGATAGTTAGCATTAAGAATTTCATCCCACACATGTGGCAACGTGGCTGAAGACATATTTCCCCGCTGAAAAAGAATATTTCTACTTTCTTGAATCTGATGATCTTTTAATTCCAGACTGGCTTGAACAGCATCAATGATTTTAGGACCGCCGGGATGTATTGCAAAAACTGATTTCAAAGCATCTGGTAAATTGAGACCTGATTTATTAAAAAGCTCTGCTGCAAAGGACTTTAACTGACTTTTTATTTTTTCCGGAACTTCACGTGATAAATTCATTTGCATTCCCCACGCAGTCGGGATCCAGCTCATGTCACCCTCTGTTTCAGGAATTACTTTTTCTAGCAGAGCAATAATTTTTAAATTTTTTCCAGCCTCTGCTTTTTGAGCACGTGCTGAGTACTTAACGTGACCATCCGCGAAAAGAGTTTGTACCACCATTTGTTCAGGAGTTTGGTCGCTGGGATTCATATGTAGGCTACACATTTCTGTATGAACAATATCAGCTGTAAACTGGGGATTCTGTTCGTATTCCGAGTGCACTAAACTTTTTGCCAATCGTATCGCTGGTAACGCCGCATAGCAACCCATGTGGTAGGCATGGGTGATATCAGTTTCTTTTTTCCAGAAGGTTTCGGTCACGATTTTTTGTGCAGCACTTGGTGAAATATATCCCGTGCAAGTCACGTGGATTAAATGGTCAGGGCGTGTTGCTGTAGTGTCAGCAATATCAGTCGTGTCATCGCTGCCATACATTTTTTTTAAAACAGCAAAGGCAACTTCTGAAAAATAAAGTGCACGGGTCTGAATGTTTGCACCATCCGTCTGCTGCAGACCAATCCGGTATATTTTATTTTGACTAAAAGCAGTCGAATACACGTCATCACATTCCGTGAAACGAAATCCAATTTGCGACTCTTTCACAGCAAACCGCTTAAATAAATTTTCGATGAGCTCTGAGCTTAGTATTTTTTTATTCACTGAGCTAACTACTGAATTGCTCTCTGCGGCCTGATGAGCTGCTACTGTCCAGTCCAGCAATGTTTTCTGATCCAACTTATTTTTCGGATTTATAATTTTAAATTTATTAAGATAAATTGACGTCATGGCTCTACCTTTACCGCGATTTCTACGAGAAGCTACGCCTGACACCGACATAAAACCACTTAATTTATCTTAATGGAAAACAATGCTCTCATTTGACAGTGTTTATTCAGCTAATTGTTTAGCGGCTGGATGCCACGATATAATTACTACTTCGTAAAATCAATCGCAGCGCACACTTTGCGGCGGTATGCAAAAATTTGCTTTACATCCTTTGCAACAAAGGCCCCGCCAACGGCCCAACCCGCAATACCCAGTGGTAATTTGTAGCGCACCAAATCGGTCATGAGGGTTCCACCCGCCATATCAAAAAATTCATGGGTATGATGCCACTTGGTGTAGGGTCCTTTCAGTTGAGTGTCTGTAAATTTTGAAATCGGCTGCCAGTTTAAAATTTCAGTTCGCCAGTTAACTGGAACACCGTGAATTTTTAATCGGTAATCAATTAGGGTTCCAGATTGAATATTTTCGGTCGACATTCGCAAAACTTTGAATTGCAGCAACGGCGGAGTTAATTCTTCAAGATTTTTAGCTTCGCTAAAAAAAGGAAAAACATCTTTTCTGGCCGCTGGCAAAAACTGCTCAACTAAATAAATCTCATCGCCATCGACATAAAAAGATCCAACCTGAGCTAAGGCCGCAGCAACAGTTGGATACTGGTACCGAAACTGCACTTCCGCTAATTTTTTATTTTCTAAGCGCTGTGAACTTAAGAGGACGTGAGACATTTCACCAAATAGGGCTTTAATGGCAAAGGCTGGGATGGCTACTGCCAACGATGAGCCTAAGGCCTCCGCTAAGGTTTTTGAAAAGTGCTGATTCGTCACGGGCTCAGGTGAAACTGCGTTGAAGACTCCGGCAAAACGACTGTCGTCGATCGCTTGCACGTAGGCTGCAGCTAAATCCGTAATATGAATCCAACTCATGAATTGTTTTCCGCTACCAACGGCACCACCAACACCACGCCTAAATGGAGAAATCATTTTCAGCATCGCGCCGCCAAAAGGGCTAACAACCATTCCCACTCGAAAAATTACAAACCGACAGGTCGGCAAATTATTTTTTGCAGCCAGCACTGGCGCTTCCCAATCTTTGCAAACAGTTGCTAAGAAATCATTACCAGGCTGCGCGGTTTCACTCAGTAACTCGTCACCGCGGTCACCATAATACCCGCTGGCGCTGGTGCTAATAAAAACTTTTAAAGAGGCCTGTTGAAGACTATCAATTAAATTTTTAGTCCCAAGTGCTCGTGAATCATGAATTCGCTTTTTTTTCTCAACTGACCAGCGCGCTTCAGCAACGCTTTCACCCGCTAAATGAATCACAGCCTCGACTTCATTAAGCTGAGCATCCTGCACAGCACTTTGATCTAAACTTCCGCTAATGATGTGACACGGGAATGGACATTCTAACCGAGCTTTTTCAGCATTACGTGAGATGACAAAAATCTCATGGCCTTTGGCTGCCAATAATTTTCCTACTTCACGACCCACTAAACCTGTGGCACCAGTTAACAAAACTTTCATGACAAAACTCCTTGAAAAGCCAATGCTTAAGCCCTGCCTTGAGCTTGCCACAAGTGTTCACTCAGGGCACCTGTAAATAACCAAATAAGCAAACAAGCTAACAAGCAGGGTCGACGAACTTTTGTTTTTGTTGCTGACAGCAGTCTGGTTGCGGTTAAAGAAATTTAAACAAATTTTGTTTGCATAACTTCATGAGCTCCCCTAAACAAAAAGTATGAAAAAAATATTTCTTTTAGTCTCTTTTATTTTAGCGCCACTAATAACGCCTGCGACTGCTGAGGAAATTCCACTACGAATCGCAGTCATTCAAGAATTTGCACATTTTAACCCGATCACTTTGAATTTGGCTTCAACAGAGGCCTTTATGCATTTTGTTCTACGAGAAATGACAACTCGAAATGCCAGTGGAAAATTGATACCTGACCTTGCAGAAAAAATTCCTTCTTTAGAAAATAATTTAGCAAAAGTAGTCGATGAAGGCGGTTCTAAAAAAATAATTGCCACCTGGAGCATTCAGAAAAATGCAAAATGGAGCGATGGCACGCCCGTCACATGCCATGACTGGTGGCTGGGATGGCAAGCAGGTCTTAGTAACAACACGATGGTTCAAGATAAAGGCATGTATTCAAAAATTGAAAAAATTGAGTGGGTAACAAAAGAACCTAAAAAATGCAGCGTCACGTACTCGACCGCCAGTTGGACATTCGATCGTGATCTACCCTATCCGATTCCATACCATTTAGAAAACGAACCCTTTACGAAATGGAAAAACCAGCGCGAAGCTTACGATCAAAATTCGATCTACGTTACAAATCCCTTACGTACTGGCTTGTACAACGGCCCCTATCAAGTCCAAGAATTTAAATTAGCTAGCCACTATATCCTGGTTCCGAACCCCCATTTTTATGGCACTAAAGCAAAAATTCCAAAAATTTTGGTAAAACACATTGGCGAATCCAATGCAATTTTAGCGGGCCTTAAGACTAACGCGATTAATATGGTTTCTGCTGTGGGCTTTCCACCCGATCTAGCTTTAACATATTCAGAATCTGAAAACGATCAGCCCTACACGGTCTTTTTCCAGGACTCACCCGTGTTCCAGGGATTATTTATTAACCACGAAAATGAATTCCTAAAAGAAGCCCCTGTTCGTCAAGCACTGGCGCTGTCGATAGACAAAAAGAAATTAACCACTGCCTTTTTTAATTCTAAACTTTCTCCGGCAGAAACTTTTATCCCACCGTCAGCTGCTGAATTCCAACTAAAGCCACCTGTGTATAACGTAGAAAAAGCCAAAAAATTGTTAGATGATGCTGGTTGGAAAACCACTCATGGTAAAAGTCGGTCGAAAAACGGCAAAGAATTAGTTATTGATTTTAAAACATCTGCAGGAATTAAAATTCTAGAAACAATACAAGTTTATATCTGCAATGAATTTGCAAAAATTCAAGTAGGTTGTGTTATTAAAAATCAGCCACCCCGTGTGCTGCTGGGCGATACAATCACAAAAGGCGCTTTTGCCTTGGCTATGTTCGGAAATTCAATTTTGCCAGACACGTCGTTAACGTCGCTATTTTCATCCAACGAAATCCCTACAAAAGAAAATAGCTGGGCCGGTGGCAATACGCTTCGTTGGCGGTCAGCAAAAATAGATCCATTATTAAAAAATTATGACCAAGAAAATAATCCGAAAAAACGCAGTCAAATTTTAGCAAGTATAGAAACTGAAATTTTGCAGCAAACAGCACTGATTCCAATTTATCACCGCAAAGAAGCAGCAGTGATTCCAGATACCCTAAAGGGTCTAAATTATTTGACCAAAGGAACAAGCTTTGCATTCCCAGAAAAATGGACTTTAGAGTAAATAAAAGGACGAATCACATTAAATCGGCCGCACTGAATTACGGGGTAACTCCGCGAGCACCCCAAACGGCAAATACATCCCAATTTGAAAATCCGTTTTGAGCCCGGCCTTTTACAACTCCAATTAAATAGCTGCGGCCTTGAACTACTGCAAATACCGGAGCACCGCTGTCGCCTTCTTCCACTCGGGCTAGTGAATTGGACTTCAGTGATTTACCTAAATACTGCACTTGGTTTAAAGTTGCGACCTGTTTGGTATTTGTCGATGAAATATAGGCCAGCGGATTTACAGTAACGACCACCGTTTGTGAAACCTGCGCGCTGCTTAGATTTGCGTTCAACACAGTTGGGAAAACAAAATCTTCAGGCAAAGAAATTTCAGTCTGTAATTTTAAAATCGCATAATCATTTTCTGGAGGTATACGGTTTGGTGCCGCCGTCGGACTGACGCCTGGCTGTAATTGAACTTTTACGCTAGATTCGTGGCGCTGGGTTGTGCGGTAACCTAAGCGAATGGTTCCTTGTTCGGTTTCTTTGTAACGGTATTCACCAATTTCTATTTTTAACGGCTGACCTGTAAATAAATAGGAACTCACCACGCAGTGAGCAGCCGTCACGATTGTATTTCTAGAAACTAAGGTGCCATTGCAATAGCCGGTCACTGGTCCATCGCTGGTGTAGGCTGGTATTGCCAGATGAACAACAGCTTTAAAGCTAGGATGTTCAGCGGGTTGTGCTGACGTGAGCGAATAACCTGAAATTGAAACTGATATTAAAAAAAGAAAAAGTATTAATTTCAACTCAGACTGCATTCTAAACTCCGTGACTTTCCATTAATGTTGCAACCCATGCTTTTTTAGCAGCTGGAATGGCCTCGGGTGGCATAAATAAGCCTGTTTTTAATCCGCCCTCATAGGCGTGGCTTCCGTTATAAATTGCACCAGCTTTTAAAATCGATTTCAAAATAGAAAAGGCTTTCGCATTATTGCCTTTCATGACTTTAATAACTTCAGCTACAGTGACATGAGCAATGGAGTCATCCCAACAGTCATAATCAGTTACAAAACAACATGGAAGATACGGCAAACCTGCTTCTCGTGCTAAAGCATACTCGGGAAAATTAGACATTCCGATAATCTGTGCACCCATTTGGCGGTAGGCGTTTGATTCCGCTTTCGTTGAAAAATAAGGACCTTCAATACACACGTACGTGGGCCCGAAGTGAGTTTTAAAATCAGAGCTCTGAACCAGTGCTCGCGTTTTTTCTGCCATGACTTCACAAATTGGCTTCGCTAAGGATATATGTCCAATTAAACCTTCACCTAAAAAAGTATGGGCACGAATTGATTTTGTGCGGTCAATATATTGATAGGGAATCACGCAGTCTCCAGGAGGAAATTCTTTTTGCAAAGACCCCACCGCACTGAAAGAAATGATCGCTTTTGCCCCTAATTTTTTGAAAGCAAATATATTAGCACGGTAATTAATTTCGCTAGGTAAATGCTCATGATGCTCACCATGACGTGAAATAAATAAAAATTCTTTGCCTTCAACACGTACTTTTTTAAAGCCACTTGCCGCAAGTCCAAACGGAGTTTCTCGGTTCAACAATTCGATTGTTTCAAATTCTTCAAACTTCTCAAAACCCGAACCGCCAATAACTCCTAGCACGCTATTCCCCTTGTTTATGTTCAATTAATTAGGACTATTTCAGCTTACTTTTTCAGAATTCCCGAGGCCACATCTTTTTGATTAAATGCGCCGCGGTCTAAGATCCACCGGCTAACTAATTTTGCTGGAGTCACATCAAATGCAGGATTATAAACTGCAATACCTGCTGGTGCCCACGTGATATCGCCGAAGCTTCCACTGACACCTGTGACTTCTTTGGCGCTGCGCTGCTCGATTGGAATTTTTAATCCACTTTCACACTTTAAATCAACGGTCGTATAAGGAGCTGCAACAAAAAATGGAATTTGATGATAGTAACAGTTAACAGCTACGCTGTAGGTCCCAATTTTATTTGCAAAATCACCATTCGTTGCAATGCGGTCCGAGCCCACAATGGCTTTCGTAATTTTCTTTAGACTCATTAAATGCGCTGCCATATTGTCAGTAATTAAAGTGCAGGGAATATTTAATTTTTTAAGTTCCCACGCCGTTAACCGCCCACCCTGCAATAAGGGCCGAGTCTCATCAACATAAACATGAATTTTTTTTCCTTGCTCAAAAGCCTTACGGATAACACCCAATGCTGTGCCAATACCTGCTGTCGCCAGCCCCCCAGTATTGCAATGGGTTAAAATTTGATCTCCGTCGTGTATTAGCTCAGCCCCATGCAAAGCCATTTTTTCACACAACAAAACATCTTCATTAAAAATTTCTACTGCCAGATCAACAACACTTTGAGCGGAAAAGTTTGTCGTCATCAAGTGCGTAATGCGGTCAATACAGATCATCAGATTCACTGCCGTCGGTCGGGCGTCGTAAAGCTGTTGTGCTAATTTAATTAATTCGTCTTTTTTTATTCCAGAAACTGCATTCTTGGCCATCATCAAGCTGGCTGCAACGCCAATCAGCGGGGCTCCACGCACCCGCAAAGCCTTAATGGCCTCGATCATTTGCGCAGTGTCTTCAATAAGCAGCCATTTTTCTTCAGCAGGTAAACGGGTCTGATCTAAAACGCGTACTGAGATTCTATTTTCTTCTACATCAGCTTCTAAAGCCATTGAGCGAAGCTGGATCATAATAAAACCTCGCCAATTTTTTTTCGCATTTCGTACAGATACTCCACTTCAGCCTTTGGTAAAGCCGTGAGCGTACCCAACTGCGACGCCGCCGAAAGAATCTGGGCAGAGTGCTCGATGCGCTCCATCCCGCGGTAAGCTTCATCAAGATCTGCACCCCAGGTGAGCGCGCCGTGATTTCGTAGGATCAAGGCTTGGTGCTTCGGCAAAAAGGGTATTAAAACTTTTCCCATCTCAGGTGTGCCCGGGCGCGCATAGGGAACAAATGGAATATCTCCTGTCGCCAGAATAACTTCGGACAGATATTCGCTGGGCAGCTTCTGCAGCTCGGGTCGTGCGACGGTCCAAGCAATGGCCGTCGGCGGATGCGCATGAACAACGGCTTTCGCCCGGGGACACTGTTTGTAAACTTCTAAATGCATTGACTTCTCACTCGATGGATTTCCGGCGAGGGTATCCCCGTTTAAGTTAATGATCGCCATTTGTTCGGGATCCATAAAGGCTTTTGCAATTCCTGAGGGAGTGATTAAAATTTCCTGATCTGAAACGCGAAAGCTCACATTGCCGTCCGCAGCCGCTAACATATTGCGGGCATGCAAGCGTTCGCAAATGGTAACGATCTGGCGAGCTACTCGTTGTGCTGTTAGACTTGTCATAGAATAGTTCTACATCGCATAGTTAAAAGATGGCAAGTTTAGACCCGCACGAAACATTACTTGTTATGGCGCTAACAGAGGAATCCCAGGGTCTTTTTGAAAGCGCCGGAGTTGATCCACTGTACACCGGCATAGGAAGCCTGAAGGCCACCTTCGCACTCACTCGCGCAGTGCAGAGTTTAAAACCAAAACGAGTTTTAAATCTTGGCACCGCCGGCAGCTTTACTTTGCCTCAGGGAACGTGTGTTGAATGCTCAGCATTTGTTCAGCGGCAGGCAAATGAAAAGGCACTGCCGTTTAAAAAAATAATTTCGTCCCACCAGGTAACTAACTTGCCACAAGCTATTTGTGGCACTGCAGATTTTGTTGAAAATTCGGCAGAAGAATCAGTTCGTCATGGCTACACTGTTATGGACATGGAGTCCTACGCTTTGGCTTTTGTTGCCCAGCAAATGGCAATTCCGTTTTATTCGATCAAGTACGTGAGCGATAGCTCGGGGTCTGATGTTTATGCAACGTGGAAAAACGAGCTCCCAAAAGCTGCAAAAAAACTGTTGGAAATTTATCAGCGTTTTAATGTATCAATTTGAATAACTGTTTTATGAATTGGAAATCGGTGGGTTATACGATGATTCAGTTCGGATACGAAATTTTCATTTGGCAACCCCTTCGGCATCACCAAGTGAACCACCATCATTGTTTCTGTCGTGCTCAGTGCCCAGATATGCAAGGAATGAATTTCAGTCACCCCGGTCTGCTCCGTTAAGAAGTGTGTGACTTCAGCAGGATTTATTTTCTTCGGCACTCCACCCATCAGCAACTGAAAGGACTCTTTAAAAACATTCCACGTCGAAGCAAAAATAAAAATCGCAATCACAGCGCTACTGAGTGGATCAATCCAGGTGTAACCTTTGTAATAAATAAACAATCCTGACAGGATAACTCCAGCCGAAACAATTGCATCAGACATGAGATGCAAGAACGCAGCTTTAATATTTAAATCCTGATCAGCTTCTTGATGA
>JAYUTU010000208.1:0-12057 GCA_043754975.1 Bdellovibrionales bacterium
GTTATTTAACTTCATGGGTACCCCCTCATGGACTTTTTACTTCAAATCTGACAAAAATGCCAGCTATGAAATGCTATATTTAAAACTGTCAAAATATTCGTTTAAATGACTTTTATGAAATGGTTCATGCGCCCAAAAGTTAGTTCTTATTAGATCCAAAAGCAGAGCGAATCGCTAGTAGGAACGAGCCCATCCAATTAAATCCGCCGCAAGCGGTTTTTTTATTTGTGGCATCGATACTTAAAAAATTAATTAAAATCGGGTCTACGTTTCTACAAATTAGTTACAGAGCCGAGAAGAGCCTGAAAATAGGGGGTATTATTGATACGATGTTTAATTTATTTTTTCAATTGAGTTATAGCGGAAGTTGAACCTGCTGGGCTTAGCCAAATATCATAAATTTGACCAGTTATTTTTTTTCTGCCTTTGGTAAAAATAAAAGTTGATTTTTCTCTGTATTCGGCTCGATCGCCAAACATTTTAGTTTCAGGAACATAGTTTAAAATAATTTTTTCGACGTTTTTCTCCTTCAAACTAAACAATTCTTTGGCCTTAGTAATTCCATCTCCATTTTTATCATTCCAAAGTTTTAAATCTTTAAAGATGGCATCTTTGCTATCTATTACTCTATCTTTATTCAGGTCGTAATCTGCAAGTTTTTTGAAACCATTGATATGAGTTTCGTCATTTCCGAAAACTTCAGTGCCATCATCTATTTTTTTATTTTTATTTTTATCATGCACCAAAAAATAACCTGGTGCATTTGCTTCCGGCCAATATGTTGATGGGTAGTCTTTGCTTAATGGAAAATTACTTTTGTTAGTAAATTCTGGTAACTTTCCATCAAAGGTTAACATCAACGGCGAATAGTAACCGCCACAAAAGCCAGTTCTAGTTTCTCCTAAGTAAACAGCACTTTGACCTGGTGCTGCAGCACCAGGAAAAGACGCATATATCTGAACATTACGACCGTCCTTTGAAGTGTACCAAGTCATGCTTGAACTAAGTGGTCCGTTACTACCGAAGTAATCACCCAGGCCTGGTGCACCTTCTTGAATAAATCGAACTCCAGAGACAATTAGATTATTTGCAGATAAATTTTCAACTTCACCCGCAGGCGTTGCGCCGACTTGATAAAGATCTTGAATCAAAAACTGTATCACATTGTCGTAAGCTTTAAGTTTAGAAGGTTTAGGCGTGCTTGTTGTGTCGATAATTTTAACTAAATTAGTGTATGTGCTATCTGGCGCGGGCTTTCTAGCAGTTGGATGTTTTAGATACTCTGCGGGAAACTGAATTTGGAAGTTTTTTAAATTTTTATCTTTGTCGTAAACATCAAATACTGCGGTGATGAGGCTATTTTCTGCCACAGGATTGCCGATGGATCTAAGATTGGTTGCATAACAACTTAGATGCAATGTGATTCGAGCATAAGGACCGCGCCCTGTAGTGACTTGAGAGTCGATCACAACATTTGACAAAGTTTCACTGCGCGAAGTCGCGACTTCAAATGAGGACACCGAAACATCAGCAGCCCAAAGAGTAGGTGAAAAAGAAAGTCCTAAAAAAATGAGTTGAAACTTTAAAAAATCGTATTGTTTCATAAAAACCTTCCGTTTGCAGGCTAAGTTTAAAGTCAGTTTAAAGTCAGTTTAAAGCTTAATATTGTTCTTGAAACTGAATCTCGGCTAATAATTAATTCCTTAACATTTGTGCTTATTATATTTTTACTAGAGAAACTTCCGTTAATGAATTCTGTTGAATAAAGATCAAAAGCTCCCTGATCATTTTTTTGCAGAAAAATTTTTAGGATTCTGATTGCATCTAAAGTGACTAGTGGTGCTGCACCGCCAATGCTAGGTAATCTTCGCAATAAGACATCTGGATTATCGACAGCTGCGCCGTCAATGGGATTGCGATTCCAGAGTCGGCTGGTTAAGTCTGCTGGGAAACTATTTGCTGTCAGTGTACTGCCACTAACGACACCGATAAAACTTAATTCTCTGGGCACTGAACCTGGATCCATTGAAACAGTACCATCGGCAGCCACATACCTTAAAGATATCGGTGATTTAATAAGAAAAATTTGTTTATCTATCCATAATTCCGGATATCTGTTTTTTAAAATATCTGAATAATTAAGTCCTTCGTAAACAAGCACTGCGGATTGATCCATTTCAATGACGGGATCAACATCAGCATAGGCAGACCTTGGATCGTAAGAAATTGTAGATTTTTGTTTTTCGTCTTCGATAAATACATAAATTGCGTTTTTTCCAGAGGCCTCTGATAAAGTTAATTTCCTTGTTCGGTCACTTTCGGATGGCCATTGATCTGATGGCACATCCGAATAATAGTCGAAAAATTCATTTCCATTATCATCTAAAGTTCCAATAAGATTATTAAAAGACGGCTTAGCAATTCTAAATTGTTTTGATAAATACGCAGCCGCCAAACTGGCATCTGTTTCTCTAGATGTTTCGTTTTGAACAGCCGTACCAATTTTCATGAAGTTACTTATGACCGAGGCCGAGAAGGTAGCCAGTATGGCTACCATGGCCGTGGCTACAAGCACTTCCGGTAGCGAAAAACCAAGCGATTTTTGTTTCGTCATCGAAGACCAACAATTAATTCAATTTGCTGAGCATCTGGAATTTGTACCCCATCACAGAGAGCTGTTTGCCCTTTGGTTAAAGTGGTGTGCGACATTCTGAAAGTTACTTTATAAACTCCGCGAAATGTTGGAACGTCGTACGGCTGAATTACAAAGCCGACTCGACCCGGGCAACCCGGGCAGTCCTGTAGTTCATAAATGTTCTTATGGTCCCAAGCGATTGGTAATTTAGCTTGGTCTAAAAGAATACACTTTGTTTTTTCTGAGGGATCAAAGCTAATTTTAAATAATTTCGGATCCGAAATTATCAAATTAGCTATTTTTTCATATTCCTTGGAATAAGATCGTTTGCTAGAAATAAGAGTCGATTTTTTTTTTATATCTAGTGCGAAAGACATGGCGGCAAGAAAAACAATCAACACTGCAGCACTAGCAAGAAGTACTTCTATGATCGACATACCTGAATTATTTAACTTAAAACCTTTCATCATAACAACTCCTGCCTTCGTAGTTCTACAATTTGATACCGGGAAGGGCGGTATTTGCACTGCTGAATTCCGGTTGCAGACAGGCCACAATCAGGATCCACGCTGGTCCACCTAAAGGGATCAGCTTTATTTCTTAGGTACAAAGGATTACACTTGTAAAGAAACTCGGTTCGAACAATCGAGGGATAGGGTTGCCAGATCGGATCTTCTGGTATGTCGCAGTTTTCGTTCGACACAGCAAGTCCGTCTTTCATCAGTTGAGCTTTCAAGATGCCGGCTTTTCTTAATTCATAAACAGCACTTGGATGGTAGATATTGCTCCAACGAATGCCCGCCTCGAGAGCTGATTTATCGATCGACATTTTACCGACGATAAATGTTCCTATAATTCTAAGTGGAGTCATCCTAGGCTCGATGACCAGCTTGTCACAAACAAAAAAACCAGTTACAAAATTAGCTGTGGATTTTATTAAGCATTTGTTAAAAATAGCTCGAACATTAAAGTACGGTAAGACTGGTGGATTAAAAAGTGAATTTCCATCATCTAGAATAAATGTCCCCGCATTGTACCCCGGAGTAACGATATCGCCATTTGCAGGGTCTGGCGTACCTGGTTCAGTAAATCCCCACGAATGCCGTGTTTGATTCAGAAAACTGGCACTACCCCAGTCAGCGGCACCAAATGATGGGAAAAGATCAGTCCCCGCTGGGGGGGCATTACAATTTTTATCGAATTCAACAAAATCAATATCTTGAGGTTTTAAAGAATCGTCATAAATAGGACAATTGGCAGAATTTAAAGCGGAGCATCCAACAAACGCATCCACAGTAGTTTTCTGCAGCACAAAAGCTGGTTTTGAATTATCTTCACTTCGCATAAGAGTAAAGCCGTTAGCTTTGTATTTTGCCATCACTGGATGCCATGCGTACTTCGAATAGCAACGATAAGTGACCCCGTTAATAACTCTTACGTCCGAGTTGTACGGTGCCTGTGGATCTGAGCTGACCGGACATTCGCCAGAAGTAATTGGATCTTGCGGTGAACCCTTTTTTCTTTTTGAAACAATCGACGTCCCGTCAAAATCATAAGCCGCATCAAAAGATTCAAAACGAATATCTATTTTAGGTGGTACCTTTGAAGCTAGTGTTGCCCCGGTAACTTGAACGGGAACTGCTTGAATACTAAAAGCTTCTTGCTTTAGAAGTTCAACGCTCACATTGACCGCGTGACTTTGGATGTTTCCATTTTTCACATACGGTGTTGTTTTAATCACAATTTTTGCATCAGGATCAGAAGTATTCATTGGTATTTCAAAAGTTGAATTTCTGGAAATATCTGCGGCAACAAATGAGCCTGCTTTTGAATTATAACCATCAATAGCTAAACTGACCCGCATGATTGGTCTTTGCTCGTTAGGGTCAGCGTCTTGATAAGTAATTTTTGGCGTGGGTAACGTGGGCGGGGAATAAGACACAAACTGCGACGCACTGCCTACTCGTCCTATCATGTACATTGAATCAACGCTTCCGGAATCTAAAACAAAATTATAATTTGAATTTACCCCGGTGGTTGCTGCTGCGGGGGCTTCGCTAGAACCGGCAGTCACGTATTTCATGAAAAACTGAGCATCTCGGGTAATGGTCAAATCGGCTTTACTATTATTTCTTTTTAAACACAAAGTTACATCGACATTTGCTTTCGTCGCAGGAACTGTGACGCCCGCTAAAATATTCAATCCTGGATCTGAACCGGGATCTAATAGTACCCCCCCTAAAAACCCACCAAAATTTTTCATCTGCGAAATATATCGATCGTAACGACCTCCCGCTGTATCAGGCGCATAAAAATTTGCATTCCCTCCGCCTTGGTCAGCTTCTAAAACGTAACCCGCACCCAAAATAACTTTGTCAGCAAAAGTAACCGGTGTATAAATTGGACTGTTTCGGTTGGGGACATAGATGTTATTATTTACAAATACTGGGCTTTCAAAGCGAAGACCACTGCTGCCGGATGAATTACCTAATGACGGTGCAATATATGAATCACCGGGCTTTCCACTTTCAACGCCCGGGTCTGGCCGGTCTAAAAATAAATTGTTTGCTACTAATAATGTATTTGTACTTAATTCCCGTGGAAAAACTAAAACCGTCGACACCAATGTCAAAGCAGATTTTGACAACGACGCGCCTAATGTTGACCCCAAATTAAAATCAACTTGGATTTCTAAAGCCACTTCACGACCTTTAGAAAGTCCGTTATCAATCCGTGTAATTCTAAAATCATAACTTATTTCATCACCAAAATCTTTGATTCCTTTATTCACAGTGTACAGTGGGTGATCAACAGTAATTTGCGATAACTTAACATTTGCTTTAAATGATTTTGTCCGCACGCTACTGATGTTTCCGCCGTACGATAAAGGACTCATGCTTAATTCGATCGCTCGCAAAGCTTCGTCGGATAGCAATAGCCTTTCAACACTGTTCGGATCAGTTAAAGTACAGTTTACTGACGGAGTCCAACTGGCCGAAAAACACCATCTGTTTCTGACCCCATTCAATGTATAATCCATGGTTGAATTAAGAACGCTTTTCAACTGACCTAGATTCTTAGTTTTGGCAACCAGGTTGGCATAATTTAAAACATAAAACCCAAGTGACGAAATGAGTCCAGCCGTGATCGTAGTAAATATCAAAGTAGATAAGATTGCAGTTCCACGCTGGTTTTTCATCCGTCCCCAATTCACATAACAGCGTAACTTAGTTTGTAGCTGATTCAAAAAATAATAATTAAATTTGATCTATTTCTAGACTGCGGATCATTTCGAATATGATAGACGTATTAATTTGAGACTAACACTTTCATTATAACAAATTTTATTATAATCTTAGGTTTATTAATCTCAACTGTCTGCACGTAGGCTCCAAGGGGGAATTTATGGTCATGATTCTTAGGAAATCATCACTATTATCATTAGTAACAACCGTCTTTCTGACGGGACTTCAATCCCCAGCTATTGAGTCATCCACTACGACCAACACGACAACAATTAGAACTTCAAAATATGTAAGCGCTTACACGGCCACGGATATCATGAGCTTCATGTCATCCTTCTCTTCCATCCCGGCCTATCCCACAGGCTTTTCTTGGGAAAGCAGTAAAATATATGTCCCGAAGACTAGCGCCAAGCCGATTATCACGTCCTTTGCTCCGGCTCCATTGGCTCCGCTGGTCATGCCAGCGGCACTAACCTCTGATGGCAGCCTGGATCTGGCTTCGCTTGATTCACTTCATTACGAAGGCGTTAAATGTGAAGCCGGCACGTACAAGTTTCCCTATGTTATAACTGACAGCAATAATCTTTCACAGAACGGCGAGTTTGCAATCAACCTACCACAGGCTCCGCAAAAATTAGCCGTACCTCTGCCTAACGAAGATAACAGTTCTAGTGAGCAAACAATTTCATGCCGAAGTAAAATTCCAGCTGTTTCTGGTAAAGTTATAAATGGTAATATTGTTTTTCAGTGCCAAGCCGGCCTTTGGCGGATCAAACAAATCGGATGCAGAGACACTTCAACATCATGTAACGGAACTCCAACCACTTTGCCCGTTACAACATCTGCAAACGGATCTTTTCCGAACACCTATTTTAATGTTCCGGCAGGAACCTACCCGGACGGAGCCGCCAGCGGAGTTTACGTTTGCAAAGATGTTCTGCCTACACCCACTACGCCAAATTATCAATGGAGCGGAAACATTAACTTAAGTTGTAGTAACGGAACTTTTTCTGCAGCTTCGAATAACTGCCAAGTGATTAATGCTAGCAAAAATATCTATCCAAATTGCAGCACGGGAATCTTAGGTTACTCCATCAGAAAACTCGGTGGCGTGCAAACAGTGGGGCAGGCTTGTTTTCCTGCAAATACTGCCATGCCATACTTTAACAGTATATTTAGCACCCTATACGGGCCAGATATCTACCGCTTGCAATATTTGTATACTCCATTTGACATTTCGTATCACTGGGTCAAAAGCTTTGGAGTACCTGGATCAATTTATCCCAACGATGAGTTACACGGCTGTGGCATGACCATTGGAGTATATCAAGAACTAGGTACTACTGGTTTGTTCGGAACGGTACCTTACAGGGTCGATATACCTTGTCCGCCGTGATGGAAAAACAAAAATGAAAATTTACCTTGGTCTGTTAATTATTTTTTTAAGTGCTCAATTGATTCATGCAAAAGTAGAAGACTTGAGAAGTGCTTCTCAAGTCTTAAGGGTGACAGTTGATAAAACTGTGTTGAATAAGCCAACAATGTCTGATTTAAGTCGTCAATTGATAGTAACCGACAATGGTTACAATATAAAAGATGATTATTCTGTGATTTTACGAAATGCCATGGATATTAAAAAATCTAAACCTGAAGATAGAACATTAATAAAAAGATCATCGGAAACCAATTTATCACCTAAGTTCGAATGGAAATCGACTCGCACAGTTCAGACCGGAATGGTAACAAAAACTTCGCAATTTAATATGGATGGTAAAAATCTTTTGGTAAATATCAAAGAAGATAAGAAGCCAGCAGTTACAAAAATATTGCCTGGTAAGAGTGCTGTTTTACCATTAAGTGCATTGCCTTATTTTTTATTTAATCAAGGCCGTGGCCAAATTGGCATTCCGAAGAATCTTGAGGTTTTTGATACGACCGCAGAAAGTTTTAAAAAAATATCTTGGGTATATTTGGGTACTAGCACAGAATTTAAAAAAAAGATTTACCGTTTTGAAATCAAGGGTGAATTATCGATGATTTTTAATATGGATAGCACAGGACGCATTTTAAAAATCAAAGACTTTAAAAATTACAACGAATTCGTCGATTCTTCAGTAAAGTAATGACGAAGTTCAAAAATGTGATTAAAAAACCCGCGTAACAAACCGTAAATTCACGTTGAAAAATCTAGCAAAAGTGTTCTGCTGCTAGGGGCACGGCAGGTCGGTAAATCAACTTTGTTAAAAAGACTAAAACCTGACTTAACTATTAATCTTGCACGAGAGGATGAATATTTTATTTTTCAAGGTAATAATTTAGAACTCCAGTCTCGTATTGAGGCTACAAATTTCTATTGAATTCAACTGTTTGCTAGTAATTGCTAGTAACATGCCAATTTGGAGTAAAAAAAGCGGAAGCTACTTCAGAATTTAAAAATTTTAACAACTTGGCTATCGCTGGTTCGCAAGTTGTTAAAAAATAGTGAATTCGAATTTTGACGAAGAAGAGTCTTGAATACGCACGAAAAATCGCTTTCACTAAGCGGATGAAAAACGTTTTGTTTCAGCAGCTGTTTGAGCGTGAAAGCTCGACCTATACCTATCTTTTAGCTGACGCCGATTCGCTAGAGGCCGTCATTATTGATCCCGTGCTGGAAACAGTGGATAGGGATTTACAACTGATCAAAGAATTAAATCTTACTTTGCTCTATGTTTTAGAAACACATATTCACGCAGATCATATTACAGGTGCCGGCAAAATTTCTGACGCTACCGGTGCGAAAATAGCATTAAGCAGCGCGGCTGGGGCAGAAGGCGCGCAAGTGCAATTAAAAGATGGTGATATCATTCAATTTGGTCGCCATCAACTGATGGCGATTGCAACTCCGGGTCACACAGATAGTTGCATGTGCTATTTGTTAGAAGATCGCATTTTTACCGGTGACACCTTGATTATTCGTACAAACGGCAGAACTGATTTTCAACAGGGATCGTCGCAAAAACTGTATTTAAATGTTGTGGCAAAAATTTTTACGTTGCCGGATGATTTAATTGTCTATCCTGCCCACGATTACCAGGGTTTCACGTCGTCGACCATTGGTGCTGAAAAAAGTTTTAATCCGCGCTTAGGTCAGGGCCGTGATTTGAAAGAGTTTGAAAAAATTATGTCCGATCTTAAAATAGCACAACCAAAAAAAATTGAAGCGGCTGTTCCAGCCAATCTAAAACTAGGACGAATTTAATTCGTTCAATAAAAAGGAGTCCGCATGTCTACAAATCATTTCAAAGTTCTTATTTTAGGGGCAGGCTCGGGTGGAGTTTCCGTAGCGGCCAGATTGAAAAAAAGTATTGGCGCCAAGAATATTGGAATGATTGAACCCTCGGAAAATCACTTTTATCAGCCGCTTTGGACTTTGGTTGGCGCAGGGCTTGTGCAAAAGGAAAAAACAAAGAAGGCCATGAGTTCAATCATCCCTCAGGGCGTGAATTGGATAAAAGATCACGTCAAAACGGTAGATGCCACAAAGCAAAAAGTGCTCTGCGTTTCGGGAAAAGAAATCACGTATGACTTTTTGTTGGTTGCAACGGGTCTTAAATTAGATTGGGGAAAAATCAAAGGCATCGACGGTCAACTTGGAAAAAATGGAATTTGCAGCATTTATAGTTACGAGGCTGCAGAAAAAACTGCTCAAATGATTGGTGAATTCAAAGGCGGCGACGCGATATTCACGATGCCACCGGTTCCGATTAAATGTGCTGGTGCTCCACAAAAAATAATGTACTTGGCTGAAGAGATTTTTAAGAAAAATGGAGTTCGCAAGGATTCGCGAGTTTCTTACGCCGCTGCAGGAAAAGTTATTTTTGGCATACCAACATTTGCAGCGCCACTGATGCAAGTCGCAGAACGAAAGAATATTGATCTGAAATTTTCTCACAAATTAGTCGAAGTCAAGCCAACCGATCGACTGGCTGTATTCGAAAAAACCACAGAGTTGAACCAAAATGGTGAAACGAAAACATCCACTGAGTTGGTCACTCAACATTACGATTTACTTCACGTTGTCCCACCTATGAGCGCCCACGATTATGTTCACGAGTCTCATTTAGCATTTACTTCGGGGCCTCAGGCCGGATGGTTGAAAGTCGATCAATTTTCATTGCAACATCAAGATCACAAAAATATTTTTGGCATTGGTGATGTGACCGGAGTGCCAAATTCTAAAACAGGAGCTGCAATTCGAAAGCAAGCTCCGGTGGTTGCTGAAAACATGTGTGCCGTTATGGCTGGCTCCGCACCGACTGCACGCTATGACGGCTATTCATCGTGTCCGCTTATTACCGGCGTGGGTAAAGTTATTTTAGCTGAATTTGGCTATGACGGAAAACTAATGCCATCATTTCCGATGAACATGACCAAAGAACGTAAGAGCATGTGGATCTTAAAAAAGGATTTACTTCCTACTATGTATTGGAAGGGTATGTTAACAGGCCGAATGTGAGTTCAGCCATATTTTCCCGTAAAGTGTGGGGTCAAATTCTGATCCCACTGTGTTTTTTTATTTCGCTCTACTGAGCAATTAATTCGGCGAAACTGTCGAGGATTTCTACTTTTTCAAAGCGTCTTGGGTATCTACTATGTATTTCGTTTGCTGAACGATGAAATAGATTGGAGTTTTCCTAAATGCAAAATGTATTGTACCAACCAAAACTAGCCCTCCGAAAAATAACAGTGCGCTCTTGAACATCTTATTTTTTAGATAGGCACTTATTCGGCATCAGCCATGTTTTGTTTTGAGAAGGCTCCGCTATGATTTTTTTTATGTTCATTTTTATCAACGGTACGATTGATGATTATAAACATTACCTCTATTTTGAAGAAAACTGCGAAAGCTATTGAGACCGACACCAGCGATGGAGCATGGTTTGCACTTGAATCACAAATCGACTTAAAAACGCAAGATGAATACGGCGGAGTCCGTCAAGTTTATCGTTCCGGTATTGGCGATGTGCCAAAAGATATCAAGCGAGCTCAGATTATCAATTTCGATTTAGGTATCGGAGACTCAGTTACTCCAGGCCCTGTAGGTGCAAAAACAGATGAGCTTATAGGCAACGATAAATTAAGTTGGCAGGTTTATCCTATCGAAACAATTATCGCCGAAAAGTTGCAAGCTCTAATTGTCGTATTCGAAATATACACGGATGCTTACTTCGAATCACACGCGGAAAAAATAAAGGCTCAGGTTTTTTAGGCTGAACCTTGTTGATTGGAGTGGTGATTTTTAGGAAGTGGTTGATGACTAGCTTGGAAACACTTACTTTAATGCGCAATATTTTCCAGTTAACGCATTTGTAGTTTTGATTTTTGCTTTGAGTTGTGGCTGCAAAAAATAGATTCTTTCTAAACGTTTTTCATTTAAAGGATAAGAACTTCCTTCCGACAATTCTCTCTTTTCGCATAAATCAGCACGTAACTGCGCCAGATCAATTTCTTTTATACGGGTAATAACTTCGGCGGAAAACCAATCTGCAAATGATTCTGGTAATTGATCGGCTTGAACACCTGCAGGGGGATAAACTAACTTATTGCAAGTAGGATTGAGCTTAAGACCAGTTGTAAGATCCTTCGAAAGTTTTCCTGACTTCAGCAAATCTTCAATTTTGCTATCATCTCTTTTTTTAGCTCCGACACTTTGATCCGATCTTAAACAATCACCGACAGTCTCAAAAGGCCATTTACCTTCAAAAAAAGCTCCCCAGCGGCACGAATCAAAAGAGTGACCTATTTCGTGCGCAAAGACTGCCAAATAAGTTGCATCGTTTGGATAAGAAAGGGCTTCTAAGCCAACATTGATCTCATTGGGTACGGGATCATAGGCGATGCCCCATTTTATAATATCTAGTGGTACAGCATTGTTGCGCGCTGACTTTAGATCTTTTGGCCAATACAACTTAATCGCTTTTATTCTTTCGGTAATTGCAGATCCATTTTGAATTTTATAACTTTCAATTGTTTTAATAGCTGCCTTTTGAGCGGATCGAAACAAATTCTCTAGATGATCTTTAAATTTTGAATTCAGATGAGACGATATAGTTTGATCCACAAGTTTTTCGATTTCTAAATTTATCTTAGGCTCATCCTGCGGATATTTCGCAAGTATAAAATTTTGAGTAAAGT
>JAYUTU010000209.1:0-2418 GCA_043754975.1 Bdellovibrionales bacterium
GGGCCTGTTGAAAAACCCCATATTTAAGTCAAACTTGAGCAAATTTTATTAAAAAGTTTGTCGAAAAATCATCAAAAAATAATTTCTGAATTTTTTCGATCAAATTTTCTAAAATGATTTTAATTTCAGGAAGAAAGGTTATCAGCCTTTTTAAATTTTGAACAACAGCAGTCATGTAGGCTTGGATCTGCATCTTACTTCGCCCGCGATACCGCGCGCGGTTTAGACCATGATTATTTTTAGCTTCAGCAAATGTCCCTTCCATTTTCCATTGTCTTTCGCCTCGAAGTTTTCTGAATTCATCGCTTTGCTCCATGATCGCAGTTTCCTCAATGATATCATTATAAATATGCACTTGAAGAAATTTAGCCCCGCGTTGCTCATGTGATTTCAATGTAAAACATTTTTTTTTCAAATCACAAGTTGAGCAATGGCCACCCTTAATTCGGTACCTTTTGTACAGCGGCGTTGGGCCTTGCATAGGGTTTAATTCGAATCCTCTTGGGCAAATGAAACAATCTTTATTTTTATCATATTTAAAATCTTGCGTTTCATTTTTTACACGTTCGCCAACATCTTCTCTGAATCGCGGCACCCATGAAGTTATATTCCGATCTTTTAATGCTTTTAGATTTTCAGCATAGCCGTAGCCGCGATCAGCAGTGACTTCTTCAACCTTTAAATCAAACCTTTTTTCAATGTAATCAATGCGACCAAGCATTACATGACCTTCGACATCCGATCCGGTAGTCACATGAGCATCGATAATAATTCTACTTTCGCGATCAATTGTTTCATGAACTTTAAAGGCTAGCTTTTTTGGCTCACCAGCTTTACCAGCTAATGTCGAATCAGGATCTGTTTTACTGATCTGCGTTTTATTTCCTAGCTTGCGATCTTTGATATATTTCGGTGGGACAAGGTCTTCTAATTTTTCGCCTTCCTGCGGACGGTCGACCATAGATTTCAATGCGGCATCAGCTTTAATGATAGAACCATCCATCATTATTTTTTTGCCGTTAGCCAAATTTTTTTCAATGCAAATATTAATTATTTTTTCAAATATTTTTTTAAAGGTTTCCTCGCCAAGACGATCTCTGATTTTTGTTAGACTTGAATGATCCGGAACCTGATCCTCTAGCGCAAGTTTACAGAACCATCGGTAGGCCAAATTAAACTGAATTTCATCACAAGCTTGTCTGTCAGATTCAATACCGTATAAAAATATAATTAAGTAAATTCTAAAAAATAATTCTGGATCAATCGATGGCCTGCCATTATTTGAACAATAAAGATGCTGGGTCATTTCCCGAACGAAAGAAAAATCTAAAATCTTATCGACTTTCCGAAGCAGATGATTTTGAGGAATAAAAGATTCAATATTAACTGTTGAAAAAAGCTTTGGCTGATACTCTTGCCGACCAATCATGTTGACCTCTTTGAAAAATCATCATGACAAAGTCATTTATTATTGGCAATCGTGGAATGGGGGTTTTTCAACAGGCCCTCTTCTTACGAAGGCAGCTGGCGTTCGATTTAGCGAACGCCACTGATCAATTTATTTTTAAAGTTTTAATCTGAATAAAAAGCTCGTTTAAATATACAAAGCCAATCAAAACGCATGAATTTTGGGACTTTTAAAATTTGATCCTTTATGTAAAATATCTTCAAAAAAGGCGCCTCGTCGATGACTATCGCTGACAATATGAATTTCGAGCACCCAAAGATTTTCAGTTGGGACAAGATCCACTGAAAAAAGGCGGTCCTTTGAGTAAAGCGCATGCGGAAAATCACCAAGCCGATGTCCTGCCATTAAAGGGTTAAGATAGTAACCTAAGGATTGCGCAAAATTATTGGCAACGTGGTAAAGGTCAACGCCAGATAGCTGTGCATTTTTCCATTTATCTGCAGTGTGCTGCCAAATTTTTAATGATGCATCCGCAAGGGTCCTAAGTTCACTTTTATTAACATCATTCGCCGGTAATACAAAAGTTTCGCCATAGTCAGCTTCGTGTTCTTCAATAATTGGACCGACATCTACAAAATATATATCACCCTTACCAAGACGGACACTTTCATCAGCGAGTTCACGGAAGCTTTTAACAGTTTCGCTACCTATTCTAAATTTTGAAGGATGCCAAAACTTTGTTACACCCTCTTTTTTAAATTCATTCTTAATAAGTTCCTGGCCATCTTTTTCAGATAATCCGGCTGTAACTTGCATAGCGATTCTCTTCACGACATCTTGGCATAGGGTCCGCGCATTGAAATAAGTCGTTAAATTAAATTTGTCGCCAGTTTGTTCGCTTGTTTGCATCTAGAATTAGTTATCATGGGTACTTAAGTCTGATCAACAATGGAATCTAAAATCCATTGCTTTGAGTTTAGTTTGGCGGATGATACTAATCACGAAATCTT
>JAYUTU010000210.1:0-11995 GCA_043754975.1 Bdellovibrionales bacterium
GAAGATAGATTTCAGTGCTAGCGGTAGATCTCAGTTTTGAAGCTAGGTTTGGGCTTTAGCAAAAAATTTAGGTCAGGGGCGGTGGGTCGCTGTCTCTGATTATTCGGCAATCTGGATTTTAAAATTTTCTAGAAAATAGGTTATACGTGGCCTTATTTTTTCAGGGAAATCTATGATTGTTTCTTCAGTCAACTCGCCACGCAGGATGCTGGCAGAGTTTTCATCGCAGATTTCGCCTAGCTTTTCGTTGATCTTTTTTAGAAATTCGATTTGAACTGTATCCTGTAATTCGGGAGTATGTCCTAGATTCAAATTTTTTCCGCCAGAGGCTTTTGCATAGGCAACTTCGTCACTGATCTGCATGTAGCGAAGCACATCACGTAAGTTTTTTCGAACATCGTGAACTTCATCGACTGTTACCTTTTGCCGGGCCATGATTTGTTTGGTGTCATTTAAAATAAGTTTAAAGTATTTTTTCACAGATTTTTTTGAGGCTGGCTTGCTGTCCTGTAACAGAGCTTCAAAATCTAGGCTTTTGTATTTTTTAAGGATACTTGATGCCTTGCTTTTAGCTCCGTCGCCGTCGTCCATCAAGATGTAATCTTTGAGCTTGCCGAAATCACGGACAAACTCAGCAAATTCCCGCGGACTTTGATGGGAGTGTTCGGCGCTTTGAAAAATAGACCGCAAAAATGATGAGTTTTGTCGAAATTTAAATATAAATTTTCGCTCCTCTGGGCTTAGTTTTTCGATTCCTTCTTTTTTGATGCGTTTCAGAACTGCATTGAGGTTAGACGTTTGAAATGTTGACGTTAAATTTTCATGTGCAGCAGCTAAATAGATTGTGGATTCCTTTTTCCCAGCAATTTGGATCACAAATTCGGTGGCTTTGTATGTTCTATCAAATAGATTTTTACAAGATAAGCCCTGTGCCACCACAGCAAATGACGGTAAAAAAACGAATGTAAAAGTGGCAAGCATAAGTCGTCGCATACGTGCTTTCTGTAAATTTATATCTGCCCTTACGTGCAAAGGCTGATATCGTCCGCATTCAGTTACTCGTTAACAGCTTTCAATCGGTTCTCTGTGCAGCAAGCAGCTTTCAGCAGAACTAGCAGGCGAGTCGTTAACAGGTGACACTGTAGCTTAAAGCTTAGGATTCTTTCAACTGTAATGATTCTGACAGGGGCCCAGCGAAACTGTCGAAGTTGTGATGAGTGCAAACGAAGCTACGCAAGGCCAAAGCTTTTTTGACAAAATTCGTCGTTTACACCATACTCGCCAAATGGTTTCATTCAACGCAGTTACAAAGCAACATGGCTCAAAAATTCTTTACGCAAATGCATCGTTTCAAATAAACCCCGGAGAAAAGCTAGGTTTGGTCGGTCCCAATGGAGCCGGTAAAACCACATTGTTTCGCCTGTTGATGAAAGAGGAATCGCCGAGCGCAGGATCGGTCAGTGTTCCGGAAAAATTACGCGTTGGATATTTTTCTCAAAATATTGAAGAAATGCGCGGCCGCAGCGTTTTAGAAGAAGTTTTATCTGCCGGCAATTTAGAATCTTTAAAAAATGAAATTGTTGCACTTGAAACAAAGCTGTCGGACCCAGAGCTTACTGAAAGTGACATGATCGTAACCGTCGAGCGCTACGGTGAATTGCAATCACAGTTTGAAGCTGTCGGCGGTTATGATTTAGAATCAAAAGCGCAAGAAATTCTAGGCGGCTTAGGTTATTCAAACGAAGATATGCGCTTAGATGTTGGCAAATTCAGTGGCGGTTGGAAAATGCGTGTGTCACTGGCTAAAATTTTATTGCTTATGCCTGATTTGCTATTGATGGATGAGCCTACAAATCACTTAGATGTTGAATCCATTGTTTGGCTTGAACAGTGGTTAAAAGATTTTAAGGGCGCATTACTCATGACATCGCATGACCGTGAATTTATGAACCGGTTGTGTACTAAAACGATCGAAGTGGCCAATCGGGCCATCACAGTTTACGGCGGAAATTATGATTTTTACGACAGAGAAAAAGCAGTTCGCCGCGAACAATTAATTGCAGCGGCTAGTCGCCAAGAGGATATGTTAGCAAAAGAAGAAGAATTTATTGCGCGTTTTGCGGCCCGTGCATCGCATGCGGCTCAAGTGCAGTCGCGAGTTAAAAAAATTGATAAGATTGAGCGTATTGAAATTCCGGCGGAAGACCGTGTGATGAATTTTGAATGGCCAGTTCCACCACGTGGCGGCGATGAAGTCGTTAAATTTCAAAATTTATCTAAAATCTATGATCTGGAAGATGGTCGACGTAAAAATGTATTTTCTAATGCCACGGGCTTAGTAAAACGTCAGGACCGAGTTGCGGTGGTTGGAGTGAACGGAGCCGGAAAATCGACTCTGTTGAAAATTATTACTGGTCAGACAGACGCAACATCCGGTAGCTGCAATGTCGGCCCCAGTATTTCGTACGGATATTTTTCGCAAAATTCTCTCGATTTGTTAGATCCTAAAAAAACAATTCTACAAGAAGTTGAAGGCAGGGTCCCGAATGCTGGACTTGGTTTCATCAGAAATCTGCTAGGATCATTTTTATTTTCTGGTGAAGAGGTCGAAAAGAAAATATCAGTGCTTTCGGGAGGTGAAAAATCCCGTGTTCTGTTAGCATGTATTTTATCTCATCCAGTGAATTTTCTGGTGCTGGACGAGCCGACGAATCATTTGGATATTAAATCTCGTGAAGTTTTACTTAATGCGATCAAAAATTTTCCAGGAACTGTGATGATGGTTTCCCATGATCGCTATTTTCTAAAAGAAATCACCACCAAGGTCTTCGAAATTGATAAAAATCAATTACATATTATAGAAGGCGATTATCAGCACTACTTAGAATTCAAAGCTAAGCGCGCTTAGCTTTTCTGACAGCTAAGCGCAGTTAGGGCATAAGGCTTAGTTTTTTTGCTAAATCTTTAAATACAACGGCTTCGACACCAGTGGGATGACTTTCGACGATTGGAATTCCAGCCTCGGAAGCCAGAGATACCGACGGATTAAAGGGAACTTCACATAGCTTAGGAATTTTTTTGCTGTCTAGAAATGAATTCATTTCGCCCTTCGGATAGAGTAGCATTTTTTCTTGGTTCACTGGGTTCAGCATGTACGACATATTTTCAACCATGCCTGCAATTTTAACCCCGGTGCGTTCAAACATATCGATAGCTTTCTTGGCATCGACCAAAGAAATATTTTGTGGAGTTGAAACAATAACTGCGCCCCATGTTGGAATTTTCTGCACGAGCGAGAGTTGCACATCACCAGTTCCTGGCGGCAGATCGATAATTAAGTAATCTAATTCGCCCCATTGCACATCACGGAAAAATTGATCCATTGCTTTAAATAGCATGGGACCACGCCAAACAACTGCAGAGCCCTCCTCAACTAAAAAGCCGATGCTCATCATTTTCACACCGTAGCGGGTGATGGGTGTTATTTTATTGCCTTCACTGACCAGGGGCTTTTGATTCAAGGCTCCCATCATGCGTGGCAAGCTGGGGCCGTAGATATCGGCATCTAAAAGACCAACACTGCCGTAATCTCGTAAAGCTAGGGCTAAATTCGTTGCGATCGTGCTTTTACCAACTCCGCCTTTGCCAGAAGCAACGGCTATGATCTTTTTAACGCCTGGAATAGCTTGTTGTTGATCAAATGGATTCGCTGCCATAGACACCTCTTTACAAAAATGATTCATACCTTAATAATAAAACTGTGAATAGCCAACAGCTTTTGTATATCAACATTGTGATCGGCGTCGTCTTTGTCGTCTATTTCCTTTTAGGAAGGGGAAAAGGCCGCCAACCAACTCGTTTGAATGTTAAAGCCAACGAAGATTTTTCGAAAACTCTGCTAAAAACATCGCAAACTGAATCTCAGGTAGATTCTACTGAAGAAGCCGAGCCCAGTTACCAAATATCAAAAAAAGCAATTCTGTTAGAGCCCGAGCATGAGACTGATACGGCGAATAGCACTCATGAAACTAGCAAGACCAGTGAAGCAATAAAAAGCAGTGAAAGCAGTGAGAATGTAGTTTCCATCAAGAGTTTTAAAGCAAAAAATCTGAGTATTTATTTTGTCTATAACGGTCACGAATGGGAATCACATGAGGTCTTAGGCGTACCTCAGGGAGCCCCTCTGCCAAAAGTGACCGCAGCGTATCAAGAACTTATTAAAACCAGTGACCCCAGCACTTTTGAATTTTTTGAATCAGCCTACCAAAGTATCTTAATGCGGTGGCGGGACAGGCTTTGAAACTCGAAGCGAAAAAAATTTCCTTATTAGTGGTATCGAAACAAACACTCGTAAGCTTGCTGTATCCCCAGGTTGTTTTATTATTTCTAATTCCCTTTTTAATTTCAGTAATTTTGGTCGCCGTCATGTTTTGGCTGACGTGGGGCTTTTGGTACGGATGGATGCAGCACGGATTTCAATTCATAAATCCTTGGTGGCAAAATATTTTAAGCTATCTTCCTGTTTTCATAGCAGATGCTCTGGCCACAATGGGACCTTTTGCCACTTTGTTATTAGTTATTTTTCTTTTCGCTGTTGTAGCTCCACTTATCCTAGTTCTGAATTTGACACTGACATCTATTTTAGCCAGTAGCTATTTGGTTCAGTTTTTAGCACACAAAGATTTTAAAAATCTTGAGAAAAAGGGATCTGCGCGTCTTATCGGTGGCATTTACAATACTGTGACTTCAGGTTTGCTGTTTATTATCATGTGGTTTGTGACCCTACCGCTTTGGCTTATTCCAGGGGCACAGTTGCTGCTGCCAGTTTTGCTGACAGCCTGGTTAAATAAACGTGTGGGCCTTTTTGACGCGTTAGCCGAATTCGCCAGCGTCGAGGAAATTGCTTTTATTAAGCAGCAGTATTCCGGTCAAGCCTACGTCTTGGGGCTACTAACAACAGTGTTTAATTTTCTGCCATTTGCGATTCTTTTTTCTCCGGTTTTCGCCTTGATCGCCTTCACTTATTTTGGATTAAGTGTGTTGCGCGAATGTCGTGATGATTGCGCTGCAATACTGTGATGATTGCGCTGCAATACTGTGATGATTGCTCCGCGATAGCGTAATAATTGCTCCGTATAAAAATCAGTGGACAATTTAAACGGCAATTGACTGCTCTTCGATGCAAATGTTAGGTTTTTAAGGAAATTTCTCCTCGTAAATCTGCTTTTTAAACCGGAGGCTTCGTGGTCGTTAAAACTCTTCAAGATTTAAATACACTAGTTAGTTTATCAAAACGACGTGGTTTTGTTTTTCAAAGCTCCGAAGTGTACGGTGGTCTTGGTAGCTGTTGGGATTACGGTCCCCTGGGTTCTTTAATGAAATTAAATGTGAAGCGTGCGTGGTGGAACGCAATGACCCGCCGAAGTGACATCGTGGGCCTGGATGCGTCGATCTTGATGCATCCAACTGTATGGAAAGCCTCGGGCCACGTCGACGGGTTTTCGGATCCTTTGGTTGACTGCAAAGACTGTAAAACCCGGTTTCGTGCTGACAATACCGATTCCTATTTAACAAAAAAACAATGTCCGCAATGTGGTTCAAAAAACCTTTCTGAAGAGCGTAATTTTAATCTGATGTTTAAAACTCACATGGGCCCGCTTGAAGACTCCGGCAGCGTTGTTTACTTGCGACCGGAAACAGCTCAAGGTCACTTCGTTAATTTTCTAAATTGTCAGCAGAGCTCTCGCTACAAAGTTCCATTTGGAATCGCTGCGATTGGTAAATCATTTCGAAATGAAATTACCCCGGGAAATTTTATTTTTCGCACACGTGAATTTGAACAAATGGAAATGCAGTACTTTGTTAAACCAGGTACAGACGAAAACTTTTTTAATGAATGGAAAGAACGCCGCTTGCAGTTTTACCTTAAGTTTGGCATCAAGCGCGAAAACTTAAAATTTCATGATCATGAAAAGTTGGCGCATTATGCGCGTGCTGCGACTGATGTGGAATATAATTTTCCTATGGGTTTTTCTGAATTAGAGGGTATCCATAATCGCTCTGATTTTGATTTAACTCAGCACATGAAACATTCTGGTAAATCCTTAGAGTACTTTAATGAGGCCACTAAAGAAAAATATATTCCCTACGTTATTGAAACAGCCGTGGGCTGTGATCGTTTATTTTTAGCCTTTATGTGTGATGCATACCGCGAAGAAGTGTCGCTGCAAAAAGATGAAACAACTGGGAAAGAGACTGAAGATATTCGTGTTGTGTTGGGTTTGCATCCAGCGATTTCGCCAATCAAGGTCTGTGTCCTACCACTTTCAAAAAAAGAAGAACTAACAATTCCTGCAATGAAAATTCGCGATCAGTTAGCAGAAGAATTCGATGTTTTGTATGATGAGACAGCTTCCATCGGTAAGCGTTACCGAAGACAAGACGAAATCGGAACGCCATTTTGCGTGACTGTTGATTTTGAGACTGCCGCCGACCTGGCAGTGACTGTTCGTCACCGTGACAAAATGACTCAAGACCGAATTTCGATTGCTAAATTAAATGATTATATTACCCATGGTTTAAAAAACTTTAACTAAGAAGTAGGCTGCATGGAAACTGTGAATACATTAAGAACTGTTATGCCCAATAAATTTGTCTATTATTTTGCGGCTGGCGAAGCTGAGGGCAGTGCTGCAATGAAAAATACATTGGGCGGTAAAGGCGCTAATTTAGCGGAAATGACGGCAATCGGTCTGCCGGTACCCCCCGGATTTACGATCACCACAGATATTTGCACGGCTTTTTATGATAACGGCGGAAAGCTACCTGATTGGGTGCGTCCCAAAGTGATGGAGGCCTTAGCCAAAGTCGAAGCTAAAATCGGAAAAAAATTTGGTGATGTGAAAAATCCCTTATTAGTTAGCGTGCGTTCGGGCGCTCGGGCTTCAATGCCAGGTATGATGGATACGATTTTAAATTTAGGTTTAAATGACCAGACTGTGGTGGGGTTAGCGACCACATCAAACAACCCGCGTTTTGCGTGGGACTCTTACCGTCGCTTTATTCAAATGTATTCCGATGTCGTGATGGGAATGAATTCTTCGCTTCTTGAAGTCACTCTGGAAGACATGAAGGCAGAAAAAGGAATTCACTTAGATACTGAACTGACGACTGAGGATTTAAAAAATTTGGTTTCTAAATTTAAAGCTTTGGTTCAGCAAATGACCGGACAAAATTTTCCAAATGATCCCGCCGAGCAATTATGGGGAGCGATCACAGCTGTCTTTAAAAGTTGGAACACGCCACGTGCGATCACCTACCGTGATTTACATTCTATTCCAGCAGCCTGGGGAACAGCAGTGAATGTTCAGTCGATGGTCTTTGGCAACTTAGGTGATGATTCTGCAACCGGAGTTGCATTCACGCGAGACCCAAGCACTGGTGAACATAAATTTTACGGTGAATTTCTAATCAATGCGCAGGGTGAAGACGTCGTAGCGGGTATTCGTACGCCGCAGACGATTCATTTATTGAAGGAAATGATGCCTGGTCCCTATCAAGATTTAGAAGTTATTTATAAAAAGTTAGAAACTTACTTTAAAGACATGCAAGACATCGAATTTACAATCGAGAAAAATAAACTGTGGATGTTGCAAACCAGAAATGGAAAGCGCACGGCGAAAGCAGCTCTTCAAATTGCATGTGACATGATTGATGAAAAAATGATTACTGAAGATGAAGCGCTGTTACGAATTGATCCATCGTCTTTGGATCAGCTGCTGCATCCGACTTTGGATCCGAAAGCAGTAAAAACTGTTTTAGCAAAGGGTTTGCCTGCCAGTCCTGGCGGTGTATGCGGTCAAATTGTTTTTTCTCCGGAAGAGGCTGTTGAGCTGAAAGAAAAAGGTCACAAAGTTATTTTAGTTCGAGTTGAAACGTCTCCAGAAGATATCGCTGGCATGATCGCGGCGCAGGGAATATTAACGGCGCGTGGCGGTATGACATCGCATGCAGCCGTTGTAGCTCGTGGGATGGGTAAATGTTGTGTCGCAGGGTGCAGTGAAATTGAAGTCAATCACGCAGCTGAAACAATGAAAGCCAAAGGCTACGTTTTAAAAAAGGGCGACATTATAACTTTAGATGGGTCCACGGGTGAAGTGTTTTTGGGTGAAGTAAAAACGATTGAACCCAAATTAGATGGCACTTTTGACCGCTTGATGAAAATGGCAGACAAAGTCAGACGCATGAAGGTTCGTGCCAACGCAGACACTCCGAAAGACGCGCAGACAGCCCGTGATTTTGGCGCTGAAGGAATTGGACTTTGTCGTACTGAGCATATGTTTTTTGGATCTGACCGCATCGATGCTGTTCGCGAGATGATAATTTCAGACACAAAATCAGAACGCGAGCGCGCTTTAGCTAAGTTATTGCCAATGCAGCGAGATGATTTTTACCAGCTATTTAAAATCATGGATGGATTCCCAGTGACGATTCGGTTATTAGACCCGCCACTGCATGAATTCGTTCCACATTCCGAAGCTGAAATTAATGAATTAGCGAAGCGGATTAATTATGATGTCACTCGGTTAAAAAATAAAATCCAATCACTGCATGAATTTAATCCGATGCTTGGGCATCGCGGCTGTCGGCTAGCAGTTACGTTCCCTGAAATTTATGAAATGCAGTCGCGTGCCATCGCAGAAGCCGCGGCACAATTGGTAAAAGAAGGCGCGAAATTAGTTCCAGAAATAATGATTCCTTTGGTCAGCACTGCTAAAGAATTAGAAATGCTCCGGGGGCAAACTATTGCCATCGTGGAAAAAGTCCAAAAAGAAAAGGGAATTAAGTTTGATTATCAAGTGGGAACAATGATTGAGCTTCCGCGGGCTGCTGTCACAGCGCACGAGATAGCTCATCATGCTGATTTTTTTAGTTTTGGCACCAATGATTTAACACAGACTACTTTGGGTTTATCACGCGATGATGCAGGACGATTTTTGGGAACGTATGTGACTCAGGGAATTTTCGCAAAAGATCCATTTGTTAGTATTGATCAAGTGGGTGTGGGCACTTTAGTAAAGACCGGGGTAGATTTAGGACGCCAGACAAAAGGTAATTTAAAAGTTGGTGTTTGCGGTGAACATGGTGGCGACCCAGATTCGATAGAATTTTTTGAAAATGTTAATTTAGATTATGTCAGTTGTTCTCCGTTTCGAGTCCCGATCGCACGCCTAGCAGCTGCGCGCGCGACATTGAAACGGAAAATGAAAAACTAATTGATTTGACGAACAAGATTTGTGGCAACTGTTGCAAGCCCAGTGACAGTCGCGCCCCAGGCCATGTCTGCGAAAGCCACATGAACTGGAAAATCTTTTAGGGTCGAGTAGTTCGTCATGTCATAAACGCCGTAGATTATTAATCCCATCAGCGCTCCGTTTAAAAATACACTGACGTAACTTGTGTCGGGTGTGGGCCATAGTAATAACATTTATTAAGCGTACAAGCTGATTTGTCTAAATGTTGCCGCAAAATGGGCACGCATTCCTATTTAGGAGCTAAACGGGAATGCTGCTTTCACTTAAAAACGCGCTGCACCAGTAAAATTACGTAAAAGTGAGCAGGTACCTTTTTGTAGAGTTGACACTGTGGGCTGGGTACTTAGAATTAATTTATCGGACATAGCCTTTAGTCGGGCTGCATTAGATGGAGATACCTTGAGAATTAAAAAATTAGAATTAATTGGTTTTAAGTCGTTTAAAGATAAAACAGTTATTCATTTTGATGCTGGCATTACCGGAATCGTTGGACCGAATGGTTGTGGAAAATCCAATATTGTCGACGGTTTGATGTGGGTCATGGGAGATCAATCTGCAAAAGATCTGCGGGCCTCAGCAATGACGGATGTTATTTTTGCTGGTGCTGAAGGTTACGCTCCGATGGGACTCTGTGAAGTTTCATTAACACTTGAAAATGACGGCGGTCCATTCCCCGCAAAATATTTAAAGCACTCTGAAATTATGGTCACGCGTCGGTTGCACCGAAACGGTGAGGGCGAGTATTTTATTAATAAAGAAGTCGCACGCCTTAAAGATGTCCAAGAAATTTTCATGGATACGGGGGCGGGCTCAAAAGGTTTTTCAATTATTGCACAGGGCATGATTGGAAAAATTATCACTGCAAAACCCGAAGATCGTCGCATGCTCATCGAGGAAGCGGCTGGTATTACTAAGTTTAAAGCACGAAAAAAAGAATCTCAGCGCAAACTAATTTCAACAGATCAAAATTTAGTTCGCTTACAAGATATCATTGGTGAATTAAAGCGTCAGATAGACTCTTTACAGCGCCAAGCGCAGCGGGCTGAACGCTACCGCACGCTAAAAAATCAGATTGAAGAGCTTGAGCTGTGGCTATCCACATTACAGTATGTCGATCTGAAAAAAACAGCAGATGAAGCCCAGCGTATTTTTGATGAAGCGCAAAGTATTGAATTAGGCAGCGAAGCAGGTCTTGCAACGATGCAGTCTGAGCTTGAGATACTAAAGCTTTCTATTCTAGAGCAAGAAAAAGCAGTTGAATCGAAACAAAATGATTTCTTCCAATTTCAGTCTGCCGTGCAGAAAAAAGAAATGGAAATTCAAGAGTTACGGTTTGAGCTCGAGCAGGCCAAGCGAAACGAACAGATGACGGGTAACATTCTCAGCGAGCAACGCGCGCGCCATGAGCTTCTGTCACGCGACCTAGCAAGTCTTACAGAGCAAGCTTCGACCCTTAAAATTGAATCTGAGGAATTAATTCAAGAATCCACAGAAAAATCCGAAGCATTTTCTTCGTCACAAGTGCGCTATTCAGCAATTGACGACGAGTTAACGATCAAGCGCCGTGAACAAATTGCGATTGGCCAAACCGAGTCCTCATTAGATGCCCGTGTCACTGCACTAGCTGCTCAGTGTGCCGATTTAGAATCTAAAATTGCTGATGAAAATGTGACTTTAAGCGAATTACGCGAAAAACAACATGAGTTTGAAACGCGAAGACGCAAAGTGACTACGAGCTTAGATCAAGAGCGCCAACTGCAGCTAGATCTTTCAAATGATACGGATGCATTCGAAGTAAATAAAAAAATATTATCAGAAAGTTTACAACGTAAACAAATCGAAGTTCAGGAATTTAAAGACAGCTTAAATGAAACCGCGTCTCGCTTATATGGTTTAGAAAATCTACACGCAAACTTTGAAGGTTTTGAAGAGGGCGTCAAGCAGGTCATGCTTTGGAGCAAAGCTAAAACAGCGCAACTGCATGCGGACGGCACAGTGAGCGAATTTTTTAAACCAGTTGCTGAAGCCATCGAAGTTCCCGCCGAATACGAAATCGCAATGGAAGCCGCATTGGGTTCAAAGTTGCAAATGCTTCTATCAGATAAATCTCAACAAGCTGTTGAAGCAGTTGATTACTTGAAGGAGCAGAACTCAGGACGCTCTAGCTTTTATTCCAACGATGAAAATTTCGGTAAGACTCTGCAGGGAAATCCAAAGGCAGAAGCCGGAGTCATTGGTTTACTGAAAGACTTGGTTACGTATCAGCCTCAGTTTGCTTTAAAAGTTTCTGAAATTTTAGATGGCGTCGCTGTTGTAGATTCTATTCGTACGGCGTTAACACTGCGTCCACAATTTAAGGGTTGGACGTTTGTGACTAATGACGGGGATACATTGTCGGCTGACGGAGTTCTAACAGGTGGATCCAAAGACTCAGCAGAAACGGGCGTGCTGAAGCGCCGCCGTGAAATAAAAGAATTATCAGATAAAAAGAATGAATGGGCCGGAAAATTGGCGCTGGCGACTGCTGCGCTAAAGAAAGTCACTGAGCAGTTAGCGCATGTGATGACAGATTTCGAAGGCGCACAGAAACGCCGCCTCGAGCAAGAAATTAAAGTGGCTGAACTGAAAAAAGATTTTGAGCGGGCTGAAAATGAATTTTCGCAGGCTGCCACGGCAGTCGA
>JAYUTU010000211.1:0-5246 GCA_043754975.1 Bdellovibrionales bacterium
GGGTAATTGAATACGCTGGAAAATTCTATTTAGTTCCGCAAAAACAAATGCCTTCGCTGCGACGCCTCGAAAGATTTTGGGAGCGCCTGCAAAATGGTAAAACGGAAACTCTGACGAAAAAAAATGGCGAAAAAATATATAAACTACCACGTCATCAAACACTTGAGCTTTTATCCTTACGCGCATCGGGTGTTGCCCTTCGCGGTGATCACGAGTGGAAAAAACTTTGTGATTTTTATGATAACTTAGGAGCTAGCACGCCAACGATTGAAATTCCAGCTTCAGTAAAAGGTCTGTTGAAACCTTATCAGATTCTTGGTGTGCAGTGGCTTCGCGATCTTTATGAACTTCGCTTAGGCGCACTGCTAGCCGATGATATGGGTCTGGGAAAAACCATTCAAACATTAACTTTTTTAGAAGTACTGCGTGAAAAAAACGAACTCGGACAGGTGCTTGTTATTGTTCCATCGTCTTTGGTTTTTAACTGGCAACAAGAAATCGAAAAGTTTACGCCGAAACTTCCGTTTATGATTTTTGCTGGAAAAAATGCAGATGTGATTTCCAAAAGCATTGGTCGTGGTGATCAAATGCTGGTGATTACAACCTACGGACTACTCATGGAGCACGGCGATTTCTTAAGCCAGTATAAATGGCGTGTAGCCATTTTTGACGAAGCGCAGAATTTAAAAAATTTAACAACAAAAAGAACAAGTTCTGCCAGGGCCCTAACTGCACAATTTAAAATTTGCTTAACCGGCACGCCGATGGAAAACCACTACGGAGAATTTTATTCCCTAGTTGATTTACTAGTCCCCGGAAGCTTAGGACAATTGGCCGATTTCCGTCGAAAATTTGTCAACACGGACATGATCACTTATGAAGAAATGCGTGATCTAAAATTAAAAATCAGGCCGCTACTACTTAGACGGAATAAAAAAGAAATTTTATCAGAGCTTCCTGAAAAGCAGGAAACTAAAATCAGCATTGCTTTTGAGGATAGACAAAAAGAAATTTACCGCGATATAGCTCTTTCTTATAACCAGCGAGTTAAGGAAACGATGGAAGTGAATGATAAGGCTAGCGTTCAGTTGCAAATGCTGACGGCACTGCTGCGCTTACGACAGGCCTGTTCAGATCCAGGGGCGCTGCCAAATGTGAAATACACTCTTGTTCCGCCAAAACTAAGCACGTTGCTGGAATCTGTTACTGAAATTGTTGAATCGGGTGAAAGTGCTTTGGTATTTACGCAGTTTCTACAAACTTTGGAACACACAGCAGAAATATTTCGTGCTGCTAAAATTCCTGTTTATATTTTGCACGGAGCTGTGCCGACCAGGCAACGGCAAAAAATATTAGCCGAATTTAATGCAAATCCTGCAGGAGCTGTTCTGATTATGACGCTAAAAACTGGAGGAGTTGGATTAAACCTAACAAAGGCCAGCTACGTTTTTCATTTAGAGCCTTGGTGGAACCCAGCTGTTGAAAATCAGGCCTCTGACCGAGCACACAGATTGGGTCAAACGAAAGCCGTTCAAGTTTTTAGATATATCATGCACGAATCTCTGGAAGAAAAAATTGAATTGCTGAAGGAGCGTAAAGATAAAAAATTCTTTGCGTTACTAGATGCTACCGAAAAAGTAAAAGATGTGCAGGCCACCAGTGGGGCTCTGTCGAAAGAAGATTTTAATTTGTTATTGGGAATTAAGTCGTAAAATAATGTGTACGTTGATCCCCGCTTAAGATTCAAAGACGGATTTTCTACACCACTAATATTGTAACTGCTGAGAGCGCTTGGGGTTGTCACAGTAAAAGTTGTTGTTCCATCAACTACTGGCGCTGGGGTATCGGCAGCTGGTTTTGCACAAAACCGCCGAAAGATTTCTTTCAGCGGCTACATGACATGTTATTCGCAGTTATTGGCAGTGATGCGGCCAACAACTTGATACGAGGTATTGTAAAGCGTATCTTTTGCTGAAATCGCAACTGTTGTATTAAAGCGATCTTTGGCGATGACTTCACCAGTGCCTTCGAAAACCTGGTAAGCAATCCCGCTTTGTGCGCCCTCTAAACCAATTGTCATTTCCTTAAAATTAATTTTGAATGCACCAACTTCATTTGCAATTGGTAATTCAAGATATTTAATGGGCACTTCAGTTTGAAACCAGCTTTGAAACGAACTGCATTTAGCAGTGGGAACTTTGTCCATGATTCGTAATGATTTTGTTGCTCGTCCACTCGTAGTGTACGTCACAACTTCAGAGTACTTCGGCGTAAAAACCACAGTATCTTTTTGCAACACTTTAAGTGCTTGATTGAGATCACTTGCACAGTTCAATAATTGAAATGAGCCCGAAACATCGTACGTATAGCCCGTCAATGTGCTTTTAGCTGCCAATTTTCCAGTGACGTATTTACTGGTGATCGATTCAACGATAAGTGTTGATGAATCTGAAATGACATTCATTGGTGATCCATTAGATACATCATTCATGATGAAGTTCACGGGTCGTTGGACATCACCGCTTGAGTTATTCAAATCATACACATAAGTTCCTGGCGCTTTCGGCACAAGTGCGCTCATGTACGGACGCTCAGGAATGTTCATTGAACAATCCAGCCCCTCTTTGGCAACAAAGTTTAACACCATTTCACCATTGGCAGACGCACGCGCGAAACCCTGGCTCAGTTTTAAATACCTGGTTTGAACGGGACCCGCTAATGGTAAATCAGTTATAGTTCCTAATCCATCATTTGGAAATGGAAGCAGTTTTAGTGGACTATCTGCCGATACAGAACACGAACTTAAACCTCCAGCCACAATCAGACCCATTAAACCAATCAAACCCTGCACGACAATCTTCTTTTTCATATGATCTCCTTTACTGGGTGAAGTATCGAAGAATTTGATGGGAGTCAAAAAATCCAACGTACAAGAAAGTACATACTGTACGTTCTTGTACGTTGACGAGGTGTCCAGAGCATTCTATAAGGATACATGGCTGAATTACTATTTAAAGACCCAAAAGAGTACATCCTGTTAGAATACCAACTGCGAAAAAATCGACGGCCGGCGTATTCCATGCGTGCCTTCGCGCGTGATTTGCAGTTTAGCGCTTCTAGCTTAAATGATTTTCTAAAGGGGCGTGTTGGGATGAGTGAAACCCGCATTGTTAAGCTTGCGGGCTTTCTCAATTGGAGCGAAAGCCGAACACTGCATTTCAAAGAACTTGTGCTTGCCGAATTTGATAAAGACCCCGCGATGCGACAGACCTGCAAGATGAAAATCAAACTTCGGCTTAAAGAAAAAATGGCCTACTTTAATCTGGATGACTTTCAAGTAATCAGCGATTGGTACCACTTGGTGATCGTTGAACTTTGTCAGCTCAAAGATCATCTAACAGCTGCTGAGATCACAAAACTTATTCCAGTCACACTGTCTCAAGCAAAAAACGCATTTAAAAATTTGCTCCGAGTGGGATTACTTGTCGAGACGAAAAACGGCTTAAAACCATCAGAAGAAACAAGTCAGTTCGGTGATGACGCCCCGTCTGATGCCATTAAAAATTTTCATTCTCAGGTTATAGGCCTTGCACAAAAAATGCTTTTTGAAAAACATGGTCCTCTGAGAATGAACCACTCGTTAGTTTTTTCACTCAACAGTGCCGACCGAGAAAAAATGAATTTAGAAATTCGCAAATCACTTTATCAAATTGTTAACAAGTACGCCGTGCGACCGCATTTAGATGCTGTTCAGATCGTATCGCTACATTCTTTTGAAATTGCAAATGCAACCGAGGAGCACAAAGTAATCTAGCTTTGGCGCATTTTGTGTAACCTTGGATGAGCATGCTGCTGAATTCAATTTATAATCGCATTACGAGCCTCTCACCGTTACTTTTAGCACAGCCTATAGACTTTTTTCGGCAGTGTCTCAAAGTGATATTATTAATGATATTACTAATTGTATTCTTACTACCACCTGTTGCAAAAGCGCAGGCTGCCCCGGAACGACAGCCGCTGATTACCATCGCCAATCAGGGCCTCTTTTATTTCTTACATTCTGCTTTGGAAGACCCCGCTTTTCAAAAAAACCTAAAATCAGATGAAAAAAAAATGGCCCAGCTGCTGTATGAGTTTCTGGAACTGGCCAGTATGCTAAGGTGGTTTGAAGAAAATAAAATTTCCTTTTTCAAAACACAAGTCCAAGGTAAGGCAGCTTTTGTGTTTGCCTATGTTGACCAAAATGAAAATGTTGCTCGCTACACGACAGCAGCAAAAGACGCACCGCAAATTATTTTTTCAAACGATCGCAATCAATTTATGAACCTAAAGCCTGGCGAAGGTGAACGTGCAGCCAAAACTTTACAAGAATTTACAGCCCCGATAAAAATCAATTTGCATCGCCTAAATTCGCTGATGGATCCAGAGTTTCAGAAATTTAATCTTGGAACTGCAATAGCACTTTTGATGCATGAGTATGGGCATAAATTAGGGCCCTACAAAATTCAATCGGCAGTCGATGGTCTGGCCACAAAACTCGGGGCCTTTGTCCACGGACGAACAAGTACCCACTCACTTACAAACGGAACAACAATTTACTCACTTCATTTTAGTAACTTCAATTTCAGAAAATGGATGAACTTTGATACTGGCGTTTTCGCAGAACAAGGTGGCAAAATTTTGCTGTCTAATTTACCGCCAGAACCAGCGTTAGCAAACGGTGCCAAAGGGCTTTCCCTATTTGCCAACCAAGGCCTTTATGTTTGGAGCGAGAACACGCATCAGTTTTCTGATTTGACCGCCAAGGTTTTAAATCAAATTAAAAAACCAGATCTGCTGAAATGGAATCCAGAACACGCTGAGCTGTATAAGTTTGCCGTCCACACGATGTATTCGATCAATTCTTTTCAAGTCACTGAACTGACCGTGGGCGAACCTGAGTTTAAAGCTACGTTTGCTCAAGTGGAAATTGTTCTGCCTTTTATGATTCCTGAAATTTCGAAAGACCCAAAACAAATTGAATTCCACAAACGCTACTTTTGGTCGAATGGAAGATATATTTTTCAGCCTCAAGAAGTTAATTTAAAACTAAAATACAATGGAAACGTGTTTCAATTTTTAACAAAAGAAGAAAAACCATTTGTAGCGCTCGATGCACCACTTATGAACACTGAGCTCATAAGTTCTAAAATTGAAAATGATTTTTTAGAAATAAAAATTAAAATTAAAGGTCAGAAGCTCGTTGC
>JAYUTU010000212.1:0-2414 GCA_043754975.1 Bdellovibrionales bacterium
GCTTTTAGTTCATTACTTTGAAAAGCCTGCTCTTCAGCAGGCGATAATTTAAAAGTTTTTTTGAAGTCTTCTAATTTTTTAGATGAATTTCTTAACTGCCATGTCCAATCTAACCAGTCTTTTTCAGACACGTTATCGGGCTTTGCTGCAGGTAAAAAACTTAATTTCATGTTGTTAAACTACTCTGGTTGGTAAACTTCAGTCAAATTTAGATATTTTCATCCTTAAAATAGGCTTCCCTAATTGTCACTCGTGGTTATTCACAAAAAAGGTCGACCCTGACTAAGTTATTGAAATATAAACATTAAATGAACTGTCTTACATTGGGGCTTTAAAAGTTGAACACCTGTTTCAGTCTGAAACGTTTAAAAAAATCGAAATTAAAAAGATATTTCAAGCACTTAGCTGATTCGCTTCGTTTCGCTAAATGGCCTGCGGTTCGCTTTTATATCTATTGAATAAACAAAAGTCATGATGGCTTTAACTAACGGAGGAACATATGAAAAGACAATTATCACAACCTAATAAGTGGTTATTAACGACAGCTCTATTAGCTGTTCTTGGTACAAACTACTCTTTACAAACGAGTTCGATCGAAGTTGCCAGATTAAACGCCGGCAAATTTGATTTAGCCTCAACTTCTGAATTAACACCAGACGGATCAGTTCGCATTGCACCTAACATGAGTGTCGCGAATAAATCTGAAAAAGAAGAATCTGATATAACGCTGACTGAAGCTGTATCAAGCTTACTTCCTGAAAGTTGTGAAAGTGGTGATTGCAAAAATGTTCCTGCTAGCGCAGATATTTTATTAAAATTAGTCGCAGAAAATAAAGAATTAATGTCAAAAATTAAAGAACTCGAAGCTAAAACGATTGTGAAAACTGAAGACGCTAAATCAGAACCAGAAGTTACGACAGCACAGGATCGATTACAAGAATTACGAGCTGAATGTAATACAACTGAAGATGGCGAAAAAGAATCTTCAAGTGATCGTCGCGAGAGAATTAAATGTGAAAAAGAAGCTATCAAAATAGTTAAAGAAGAAAAAGCATCTGAGCAGCAAGAAGCTAGAGAAGAAAAATTTGAAGAAGCTGTCGCTAAAATTCAAGAAAAATGTGAAGGCGATAATGTAAAATGTTTAACTGAAAAATTCAGTTCATTATTAAATAAATTCAAAGGCAAAAAATCTTTAAGCCAAGCTTTCGTAAGCCAACAATTTAAGGATGTGATTGGACCTGAATTAAGTAAGTCTTTATTTAATGAAAAAGTAAGTCCAGAAGAAATGCATGGTATTTTAGGTGAGTTATTTAATGATTTCCCATCTGAGTATTCAAACATTCAAAAAGCAACATTATCTGCAATCCAAAAAATGGCTGTAGAAAAAGCTAAAAATGTACCTGCAGGTTATAAGACAGCTGAATTAATGTCTAAACAGAATAACCCAGCTGCTTACTTACAAAAATTAAATGAAGTTCAAACTGAACAACAATCATTAGAAACTATGACAAACTCTTACACAGCTTCATTTTTAAGTTCAGATGCTTACAATAACAATATTGAAATGTCGACTTACTACAAAAAATCATACTTGCCGACAATTCAAGAAACTTTCGCAAAAATCTTAAGTCCAACGACGACGACGACTGCAACCACAACTACAACTGACGGACAAATTGTTAGCGAAAAAGTGACTGCGATAATTGAAGGTAAAGAAACATCAACTCGTACGAATCATCGTGGTGGCGGATCAACATTAAGTGTTAACCCACTTAATGGACAAAAGCTTTCACCAAGTGAACAAAACATGATCCCACAACCAGGCACAACACGCGGTGGATCTACACGCGGAGGTAACACAACAAATGGTTCACAATTACCAGGTTCAGTGCCACCAACGCCACCAACATCATACATGCAATTTAATTTGTAATTAAAAGATCGAAAAACAGAATTGTTAACTCCGGCCGGCTCATGATGAGCCGGTTTTTTTTATTTGGGTGCGCGGCCTGAAAAAATTCGCCGGAGGATTTCTCCCCCGGCGACCCTGCTCTGCCTACATCACCAGCTGTCGTAACACATTCTGTGTTTATTATGTCATCCTAAGCTGCCGTACATGCTGTCATCACGTTGTTTTCTTAAAAGGTGATGGCGGCTTTAGTTGTTAATCCGAAGTTCATTTTATTATCATAATTAGCACTTCCACCAGACCATGCTGACCCCGGTGATAAAATGCCTAATCCTGTCGACCATGTGACTCTTTCGCGTGGTCGGTAGATAACTTCCATATCTAATTCTAGGCCTAGATCTTTTTTGATGTCATTAAAATTATTTGGACTCACCATCAGCTGTGCATAGACAACAGTTGTTTTGAAATCTATTTTTTCATTAAATGAATAAGTGATTGCCGGAGC
>JAYUTU010000213.1:0-5226 GCA_043754975.1 Bdellovibrionales bacterium
CATACAAGAGAAGATAACTGTAGTAATCCAGTATGGGATTTTTAACTTGAATGTTCATCAAAATGTCATCTTTGCCATCGTGCGTCAGGTCGGCTACGATTGCTGTTCCTTGAACTTCAAAAATCCAAACAGGATTTACAGGCCGAATTCGAAACTGATATCCCAGTTTACGCATTTACATACGGTGATACCAATGCAAAGGCCGCGACGTGGGCCTTTGAAGAGGGTTATGATTACGCAGTCAATACAGACACTGGCGGGCTGTTATTAGAAGAAAATCCACACCAAATATTTCGAGTGAATATTTTTCCTGATGAATCGCTATTGAGTTTATTTAAAAAAACGTCTAGCTGGTACCGAAACTATTATTTCCGTAAGCGAAAAAAGTAGTTTCAAATCCTAGTTTTAAACAGCAAACTAAAACCCAGTTAGACATGACATTTCCTCAGAGTTAAGGGCCAAAATAGTTTCATTAAATTGCATCACAGTGACTGAGTTGAAAGAAATTTTTTGCAAAATTTCAATTTCTAAGTCGGGATACAAACCCAAGTCATAAAGCCTTTAAACAATATCATCAGGCCCAGAAATGGCCTTTATTTTAAAAATTGAAAGTGGTGTGATTTTCATTAGACCTGTATTTTACCGAGAATCATTGAAGCTGAGAATAAGTATCATCTTCACCGATCTAGATGGAAATGTACTGATAATTTAGCAAAGCCATCGTCAATTGTGAACTAGTACAGAAAAGAAGCCCGTACGCCCAGAACCTCGGTAAAATTCTTCGGTTCTCGGAAGAAAATTCCGCTGGGCTGTTGATTCACACGAAGTTGTTCTAAGCCTGAACTTTCGACTTCGCGCTTTTCGTAATAAATGCTGAAATTTAAAGGCCTGACTCCAAGATTTTCAAAAAATCTTGAGACAGTCACTTTGTAGGCCCGGCCCTGGGGCTGTGAATGGGTAATATCTCCGTAAGTGCTATTCACTTCAGAAAGCTTTGAGTTCATTTTGCCTTGCAGAAAAAAATCGTACTCAAATTCAAAATTATAGTCCTTAAAGTAATATGTAAATCCTGCTGGCAGAAAAAGATACGTTCCCATGCGCGTATAAAATCCGCTGCCCTGGCCTTGATCAAGGATATAACGAAATCCTGGGCCTATAAAAATTTGCATTTTTTCTGAAATTAAATATTCGAAGCGATACGTTAGGCGCAGCAAAATATCATAGGTTTTTGCTTTGTATGGCGTGCAAACATTCGTATTCACATCACACAGGGCACCGTCATAATTCAGCGTTCCAGTAGCAAGATCACCTAGAATTGAGCTACTGAATCTACTTAGAAAAGTGCCACTTGTACTACTTAGATCACTATTCAAATCACTATGAGCCCACGAGGCCACACCTCGAAGGCCGACTAAAAACCCGGAATGGGTAATTAGCCCGGGCTCTGCGTAGCGGTAATTTTCAAGTAGGACTCCAATTGCAAACGGTTTAAAAAAAGTCGGTGCTGGGGCGCCTTCGGTTTGTGCGAAACCAATTTGGCTTTTGGTAAAGAGCAGAAATAAAATACTGATAAAATAAAAAACTGAATGGCGTTTCATGCCTCAAATGTAGAAAGCCTTAGAACCAAAGTCTAGTTTTAAGTAGCACGCCAGCAGTTCTCTTGGCCCCGACTCAAGTCTACGCGACCTGCGTCCGATTCCAGACCTATGAACAGAATAAACACCACACTGCTGATCCTATTTTTTCTTCTTATAGCTGCAAAATCTGCTTTTGCTGAAGTCTTACGCTGGCCGCAAAGCTGCCTGCGCGGAGAACTGCATGTCACGAATACGACTTCGACTGAACTGCAGGGGTGGGTTCAGAAATTTAAGCCCAGTTTAGTCAGCGAAACAGAATACACGTTCGCAGCCAACTCACAGACAAAAATTGAGCTCGTGGCAAAATCAAGCGCCGAGACATTTTCACTTTTACACTTAAGCGCTGCGGGCTCACTGCAGGCAACTTTGACCTGTAAAACAAAAAATTTTCCGAGTCATTCCTTCGAAGGGGGAATTCTAACCTATAGGCGCACGGATTTTGTTGAAAATGTCATTCGTCTTCACAATTTGTATTCAGGGGAAAATCAGCTGCGGATTGAATTTTTAGATCGGCGATTCAATGTGCTTAGTGATGTCATTGTAAAAATGAAGTCTTTGGCAAAGACAAACCATAAAATAGCTACTGCAAACTGGTCTTATTTTCGTATTTCCGGAAGCCAGCGTTTTGCTGCTTTCAACATGACAGTTCCTGGATCAGAGGGGCCTTTCATCATTGACCGACAGCCAAGCCAAGTTTCTGATGAAGCGGCTTATTTCGAAATTCAATCCCGAACTAAAATTGGGGATAGCTTCATAGTTAAAATTACTGATGAAAAAATGAAGACCGCCGCGCGTGCACAAATTTCAGATCCAAGTTTAGAAAAAATTATTTTTGCTAAAGTAGCGAAAGGCCATGCGGGTTTTAATCGAAATTGGTCTAAAAAAGACCGCGCCTTTTGGTCATGGTCTGCCACTGAAGTCACTGCCATTGCAGATTTAGCAAGTACCTCATGCAACGGATTTCCGCAAGCCGTTGAAGACCGAGTTAATTCATGGATAAAAAATCCGGGCCGAATATGTTTTTGGAGCTACCGCATTCGCCGCGAATTACTTCCGTCCGAAATAGCTGCTGGCGAACAGATTCAATAAATAATTTAAATGATCTCAGTTTATACAGCCAGGTTATACTGCCCGGGTTGTTGAGGCACTCTGTCCGCGGGTTTCTTCGACAGCTACGGAAATTTTTTTCACATGAAACTTTTTAAATGCATTAAAAAATTCGTCTACCAGAAGGCCTGACAACTGCTCTACGCTGGTGTTCGTGATCTCAAGCCAAATAACTTCATTAATCGGTAATGAATAAAATCGATCCCGGAAATGGATATCATAGTTTTTTCCATCGACACTGACTTTGTACTTCATGTCTGGATGTTTTGCAGGAAGTAAAACATGTTCATCCCATTGATCTAGCCTGGATTTAATTGTTTTTTTTAGGACATTAAAATCAACAAAATATCCTAATTGGCTTTGTTCAGGGTCCACTGGGCAGTCAATATCGACCCGCACCTGATAGTTGTGTCCGTGCAGCATTTCAGCGCTTTTCTCATCAAATATCAAAAAGTGCGCTGAGGAAAACTTGAAATTTTCTTTTGCTAAATGAAGAGTTGTCAAAACCATAGCCTATCCTTTATAAAATGAACTATGGACACCCTATCATGAACTTTGAATTGAAGCAGCATTTTCAAATCGAATCAGCTCGATTTTTACCGCATCTGCCAACGACTCACCCGTGCTCGCGGATGCACGGTCACAGTTTCAAGATTATTCTAAGCCTTGTTGGCCCCTTGGATCCAAAACTGGGGTGGGTTTTGGATTATCATGAAATCAGCAAAAGTATGAAACCGCTACTTCAGCAATTAGATCACCGCACATTAAACGACGTTCCTGGGCTTGAAAATCCAACCTCAGAACTTGTAGCCAAATGGATTTTTGATCAGGCCTGTGTCACCCTGCCACTTTTAAAATCAGTAACTATTTTAGAAACTCCATTTACAGAATGCCGCTACCCTGCGTGAATTCAAACTCAACGCGCACTTATGGTCCGTTAACTCCCCTGCACATCAAAATGTTGACGGATACATTGGATAAAGCAAAAGCTAATTACCGCGTCACCACAGATGATGACCTCATCAGTCAGGCGCAGGTTCGCGAAAAAAATTCTCCCGAAGCTTCGCCTTTTTTTCACAACACTCCTGGTATTTCAATGAAAGAGTATTTATTTATTGAAATTTCTCTGAAAGATTTAATGCTTGTTCGTGCCGATTTATTGAAATTAGGCTTTGAAAACCAAGCGGATTCATCGTCCGATGAATCGCTGCAGGCTGAAGAATTTATCTGTCTTAAATGCAACTTTGTACAAACTAGTCGTGGACTTTGTCCAGTTCACTCTGAGGCCTTAGTGCCCTATTTCGAAAAAGTACTTGGCAGCAAAAAGAGCAAAGGGTTACAAATTCGCTTAGTCTTAATCTTTTTTTTCTCGTTGATCGCTGGCAGTATGATTTACTCGCTACTTAAATAAAATCAGAATTTACTTTGGCCGATTGATTTACAAATTTTTCAACAACACCACTTGGCAAAACGCCTTTTGCATAGAGCATCACAATCGTGCTTCCCATACGAAACGCCCCGAGCTCGTCGCCCTTTTTTATTTTTAAATCATAAAATGTTTCAACTGGCTTTGTGGTTTTGAACTGATTGCCTACAATTTTCGAGTCAAAACTAAGAATTATTTGCCCTACATTTGTGGCGGCGACAAACATGACTCCAACTAAGCCGCGATCGGTCTCAATTTCCACAAACATGCGCTCGTTGATGGAAAATAATTCGTTGATGGTGCTGGTCGACCACGAATTGACAGGCCATAACGCTCCAGGGATGTGCACCACTTTTTTAATCGTTCCGGTCACTGGCGAATGCACCCGGTGGTAATCTGTGGGACACAAATAGTACGTTAAAAAAGTGCCCTGATCCCATTTGGTTTTTGCGTCTGGATCCGAAGTGAATTGCTCGACAGAATAGGTTTTTCCTTTGGCTTGAATTAGTTTGCCTTCACTCATCGTGGCTGCTTGCGTGATGACTGAATCTGCGGGATGTAAAGCCCACGTACTACCCACGGGACGAATGCCAGGCTTTAGCTTTCGAATAAAAAATTCACCTAGACTTGGATAGGCCTCAAGCGGAAGTTCAGCTTCAGATAAATTGATATGATATGCTTTTGCAAAAGTAGCAATAATCCACGTGTTTAAAAATGCAGGCAGCTTTAAATGCACAAATTTTCCAACAATGTAGCTTAAGTGGTTTTTAGGTAAAAATCGAGTGATTGCTGACATGCCCTAATGTTGCTATAGTTACACTACGATGTCGAAGATTTTTAAAGATTTAAAAATTAAAATTGAGGATGACCTCGAACAGCATTTAGCGTGGCTAATGCCTGATCACGGACCCTACCGCATATTAAAACAATCAGTTGATGCTCGGCAAAAACATTCACCCCATTTTGTCTATTCCGTTGAAGTTGCAGAAAAAGATGAAACCTTAACGCTTGAAGAATTTTCTCTCACACGCCTGACAACAAACACAACAAATACAG
>JAYUTU010000214.1:0-5219 GCA_043754975.1 Bdellovibrionales bacterium
ACAATCCTGACAGGATAACTCCAGCCGAAACAATTGCATCAGACATGAGATGCAAGAACGCAGCTTTAATATTTAAATCCTGATCAGCTTCTTGATGAAACAAAATAGCTGTTGAAAAATTAATAACCACTCCAATTGCAGCGATGATCATGATCGTCAAACCCGGCAAAGATCCTGCCGAGTTGTAACGCTCTAGAGCCTCTTTTAGTATCCAGAACGTAGTCAGAATCATCAGAGCTGAATTAGCAAATGCTGCTAAAATTGAAAACTTTTTTAATCCAAATGACATACGATCGGAAGCCTTACGACGTAATAGTAAAAAACCCAGCCACGCAATAAGCAGGCCGCAGACGTCACCAAAATTATGGATTGCATCTGCGATTAAGGCCAAAGAATTGATTTGAAAACCGTAAACTAGCTCGATAATAACGTATAAAAAGTTAAGTCCAATACCCCACTTAAACGCACGGCTGTGTATATTTTTTTCAGTCGTGTGGTGATGACTGTGGTCGTGATCACTGCTCATGGACTCTCCTTAGGCAAATACCCTTAAAAATTATGTATTACGTCTGGATACCTTGTCATGAGTTAAATCAACCTGTACATCTTTCGACTATGCAATTTAAAGATCTAAACTTAATCGAACCCTTGCAGCTAGCACTGATAAAGTCTGGCTACACCACTCCAACCCCTATCCAAACACAGGCCATCCCACATTTGCTTTTAGGCAAAGACCTTCTGGGCTGTGCACAAACAGGAACTGGTAAAACAGCAGCTTTTGCGTTACCCATTTTGAATCACTTAGCAACAACGAAACACCAGCTGCAACCCAGAAGCACGCATGTTTTAGTTTTAACTCCGACACGTGAATTGGCGTTACAGATTTATGAAAGTTTTCAAACCTACGGCGAAAATTTGCGTTTAAAAATGGCCGTTGTTTTCGGTGGCGTTGGTCAAGGACCCCAAGTCAAATCACTGAGCACTGGGGTCGATATTTTGGTAGCAACTCCTGGCCGCTTATTGGATCTGATTTCACAAAATCACATCACAATCAGAAATTTAAAAGTCTTCGTTTTAGATGAAGCTGACCGCATGTTGGATATGGGTTTCATCAGAGACATTCAAAAAGTACTGACGATGATTCCCAAACAGCGGCAAACTTTATTTTTCTCAGCCACGATGCCAAATGATATTCAAAAATTGGCATCATCGATGCTGACAAATCCAGTGCGCGTTGAAGTAACTCCGGTTTCCTCTACGGCAGAGAAAATTGACCAACGCGTGATGTTTGTTGAAAAATCCCAGAAAAAGGATTTGCTGCAATTTGTTTTGAAAGATCCAAAACTGCAGCGTGTGATTGTTTTTACTCGCACCAAGCACGGAGCCAACCGCGTTTCAGAACTTTTGACAAAAAATCGTGTCCCCTCCGAAGCCATTCATGGCAATAAATCTCAGAATGCGCGTCAGCGCGCATTGGACGCTTTCAAAGAAGGTAAAATTCGTGTGTTGATTGCAACGGATATTGCAGCTCGTGGAATTGACGTCGATGGAATCAGCCATGTCATTAATTATGAAGTTCCTAATATTGCCGAAAGCTACGTTCACCGCATCGGTCGAACAGCACGCGCTGGCGCCGAAGGCTCTGCGATTTCTTTTTGTGATGCCGAAGAGCGTTCATTTATTCGTGATATCGAAAAATTAATTGGACAAAGTATTCCTGTGGATAAAACTCATCCGTACCACTCGATGCAGGTTGAAAATGCCCGGGTTATGTCGTCTGGAAAAGCGAAAGCCATGATTGAAGCTGGTAACCGATCTTCTGGTGGCCATCATCGCAATCGCTCGCGCAGTGGCCCGGCAAGGCCAGCACAATCAAGACACGGAAGCGCTAGCATTGGTGGTGGACAAACTAAAGATGCTGACGGTAGACCGCAAGTGGGTCCTGTCGCAAAAAAACCAAAACGCAGTTTTTTTGGCTTTGGTAAAAAATCTTAATTTATTCGATTAGTTTACGTAAGGCGTCTTCATCTTGTATGGTGGGACTTGGCGCTTGATTTTTCAAATTAGCGACGTTGCGCTTGATACGATCTTTTAAAAAAGATTCGCTAATTTTTGGATCCAGCTTCGTTAACGAAGTAATAGCGACATCTTTTTGTGAAAATGCGGCAATTCCCTCGACAGCTTGCGAACGGAGTACAGATTCAAATTCACGCTCACGGCTCCAGGTCCCTGAATCATCGTGGTCTTGAACAAATTCTTCCAGCTTTCTTAAAGCCTCAACAGATTGATGACGAGATAATAACTCAACTGCCAAGGCCCGCTTGTCACCACCACTTTTTTTATCTGTGATCACATGCGAAAGACTATTTAAATCCTGCGCCGTTAGTTTAGCTGCTAAGGATTGAATTCGCTTTTCTGAATCTTCGGGGCTGGCTTGCAGAAATCCAACTTCTGAGGAAATTGTGTTTAGTTTATCAATAAATGTGTCATTAGAATCGACTTGAACAACCCGATCAGTACTTACTTCAGCGTCCACTTCAGTGCTCACATTTGTTTTCGCAAAGCGGGCCTGCCCTGGCTGGTGTGCGGATCTTTTTGTTAAATCGTATTCAACAAAAAGCACTAACGCTACTAAGCCAAATAAAAAATACCAGTATTTTTTATGCATCTTAGTCTTTCACGACTTCAAACGCGTCATACATTGGCACTGCCACTAGGCCTGAGTATTTATTTTCAGATTCTAACCAAGGCTGTAATGTAGAGGCGTTTTGTACGTATATTTTTCCGTCTTGACGTAAAATTAAATTTTGATTTTTAAAAACGATAACGTCTTGGTTGCCAGTATCCCAAGTGGCGTTCTGCTGTACTAATCTCTGAGTTTCCGGAACATAGCTGAAAATCTCTCCGCCTGCAGCCACTAGGAACAGGCCAGACTTTAGCTGTCCGGGAATAGCCGTCGTTAATTTATTTAGTACAAATGGTAATTGCTGCTCGGCGCCCCAAGACCCCTTTGGAAAATTAAAGGCTGCGATTTTGTTATCGTTACTGACTTTGACGACGTGGCGCTTAACTCCAGAGTCGAACTCTTCGAAATCTTTTATGTTTTTTGCCTCACTCATCAGTTTATAATAGGAATAGGTGTCAGAAACTAAATCAGAAACGCCAGAGTTTTCGTACACTTCAATGACAAGGGCACGTAGTCCATCAAAAATAACTCCGCCAAAACTAGTTCGTTTTAGTCTTCCTTCAGCTGCAGGTACTTCGCGGGTGTACCATTTTCCGTTATCAAACAAATGAGAAACTTTGCGGTCCTGGCTGAGTGCTAATACCGCTTCCCGCGGTTGCATAACCGCGGTGTTGAAGACAAAATTACTGCGGGCCATCGCCATGAGGCGGGCCATTTTTTTGTACACGGGGTGAAAGTTTGTCCCTTGCACAGTGACTCGCGCATAGTATTCCATTTCTACCGCATGCGATCCGCCGTAATTATAATTGCTATCACAACCCGCTAATGAAACTCCTTGGTAAGGTCCCTGGCTGCAAGGAATGTGTCGATAGCCCTCTGTATGTCGGGCTTCGTGAATAAATGTTCCTACACGCCCTAATGTCGACAACTGAGCCCAGCCGTTTTGCATCGTGAAGTAGCCACCACTGTTGTAGGCTGTTGCCCAGGGAATGTCGTTTCCGCGCTCGACACCATAGGTCTGAGATTTCAGCCACGCATAGTACTGTGGGCCTTCAACAAAACCTTTAATTAAATTATTTTCACCGGATCGAAATTTTCCGCCCTCAACAATTTTGATATCATTGAATAATTTTTTGGTATCGACTTTAGCGTCACAAAGTTCTTTGCCACCAAAAGAGGTCACATCAATATTAAAATCTTTGATATATTTATCGGCCTCGGTGTTTGTTAAACAGCTGAATTCAGAGTCTTGATACGGAATATTTGTTGCCATTTCCTGTGCTGCGCCCGTGATATGAGCGCCAAAAAAAATTACGAAATAAAGATATCGAATCATCAGTTTCCCCCGTTGGAATGCCTTGCTAGAAAGGCTACTCCGATGGAGGTTAGACTCAAGAAAATTTAAATGGTTTGGCGAATTTTTTTCAGTTCTTTGTAAATGGAAATATAATTGGTTAAAACTCTTTCATAATACGGGTGATCAATTTGGCTTTGCGCCGGAAGACGCTGCAAGTTAGTAAGGCCCATATTATAAGCATTGATGTAATGTGCATTTTTTGAGCGAAGCTTTTTCTTGAGATAATCAAAGTAGGCAGCTCCAACTAAAATATTGTAGGCCGGGTTTTTCAACGCGTCCGCACCTTTCCAGTCAATTTTTCGTTTTAAGCAAATCCACTCCGCTGTGTCCGGCTTGATTTGCATCAGACCAATTTCTCCCGCTAAACCAACTGCGTTGGGGTTAAATTGACTTTCAGTTTTTGCCACAGCTAATAAAAAAACCGGGTCATAAAAGTAATCGCGACTCACTTGAAACAAGCTTTGACTCATCTCGTGGCTGTCGATCTTTGCATTTTCATTGGCGATATATTTTGCCAAGTAACTAGCGAACTTCGTATCACTTTCAAATTCTTTAGCAACCGAGGTTCCATAATCGGTATTTAGCAACTGGCGAGCATGGTGCGTGCGCGCTGATTCACTTAAATTAAATCCATGCGACTTGAGTCTGTCGCAACCTTGATTCACAAAGAAAATAGAGAGTATCGGAAGAAGTAAAACAAACTTATTATTTAAAGTTCTCATAATATATCCCTCCGCGTTTAAAGGTTTATTGGCTTCAATGACTCGCCCCTGTACTGTCATTAGGCTTCAATACCAGGGCCAGATAAGCGTCTTTTACTGCTACAGAATGAACGGCGCCAACCTGCTGAATTAATTGGGATCTTAGGATGAAACGCCTAAAGACAATCTGTACTCGTGCTGAATGTTAGAGTGATCAATACTTTGTAGACAGTGACGCCGAGTTCGACAGTCATTCTGAGACTAAGACTGAAACTGAAACTGAGACATCCCAAAAAAGTGTGGTATTACCGAGAGAAAATGCCCGCATCTAAAAAAATTAAATAAATTTGAAATCTAGAATTGTTACAGTTTCATCGCCACTGGGTTTTTTAATGGTAACTTCGTCGTCTCGTTTTTTTCCCAGAAGCGCACGAGCGACTGGCGAGTTCCAAGAAATTTTTCCAAGTTTAATGTC
>JAYUTU010000215.1:0-2400 GCA_043754975.1 Bdellovibrionales bacterium
CCGAGTCACGACGACAAACAAGATACCGGCGCTTGGGAACTGGTCGTGCATCAGTTGGCGAAAAAAGCTGGAATTCAAGTTCCCGAAGCATACGCTCGCGTATTTCGCGGACCACAGCACACGTTTTTATCAAAACGCTTTGATCGTGTTCGTCATGATGATCACAACGGCCGAATCCATTTTGCCTCCGCCATGACAATGCTAAATAAAAATGATGGCGCCAATGCACACGACGGAACAAGTTATCTAGAACTGGCAGAATTTTTAATGAAATCTGGTGCGAATCCCGATAAAGATCTTGAGCAGTTGTGGCGAAGAATTGTTTTTAATATTTGTGTTTCCAATACGGATGATCATTTACGCAATCATGGTTTTTTGCTAACCTCGACGGGTTGGATTTTATCCCCCGCCTATGACATGAATCCAAACCCTGACGGCGCCGGACTTAAATTAAATATTTCTGAAAATGATAATTCACAGGATATTCAACTGGCCTTGGATGTTGCCGCGATTTTTCGAGTCAAAAAATCTGAAGCCGACGCCATTGTTGCTGACGTTTTAAATGCGGTGAAACAATGGCAGAGCGTAGCAACAGCACAAAAAATTTCACGCCAAAATCAAAACGACATGGCCGCCGCATTTCGACTAGTTATTTGATTTTGAGAGGGAAAACCAAATTCTGAAAAGAAAATGGTAGGGGTTACAGGGTTCAACCTGCGACATCCATAGCATGGGAAGCAACAGAATCTTTTGTGTTTGAATCACCTGGGTACGCAAGAAGATCAATATACGTATATCCCCCGGGAATCTTTTTTGCCGGGTGATAGCGATAAGGATGATAATCATCTACCTTGTAACCAAGAGAAAGCAGGTGTGCTTTTACCGAATCATAAAAAGAGGAATTGCTAAAGACTCCGACGCTTAAATCAATATCCCCTGTTTTTCTTTTAAGTCCTGGGATCCAGCCTTGTAATTCGTAAAGTTCAAAAACGGCTGCTCCTACAATAAGAATATCTGATTTTGATTGTTTAAATAATTGCTTCATGCCAGGTAGATACAATTCCTTTGAATCCGTCCAACTACTTAATTTATTCACGTCAAATTTCATTTAATTATCTTTCTTAAAATATTTATTCTTACTTCTCTAAGGCGTGCATCACCAAATCCCAAATCCCATAAGACGCGAAATGAATTGGTTTTGTTTTCCGTTTTTGTTCCATAATGGGAAAGCAGCTCTGCTTTTTTCAAATCAAATGAAGGCGAGGCCAAAAGCCATTCTCTTTTTCCCTGTTTGGTTCCAGGTATTAATTTGAATTCTTTTTTTATTTTAGAAGTAATGAGCGGGGAAACCCAAATAGTAAGGCTGTCGTCGATAATTTCACCATAAGATTTTGCAACTTCTATAGGACCTGGGGCTATGTCATTTGAATATTTAAAATTTAACGTGCTCACAATATTAGACGTGGTTTCGCTCTCAGTTGAATCATCCAGGGAGTAGTACTTTTGAGATATATCAAAAAATGCTGTCATTTTTCTTTTAGCTGCTGGCGTTTCGAAAGCAAAGATCCACCACTCAATAGGGATCGATCTTATGCGGTTTTTAAAATCGATTAATTTTTTAGTATCAAATTTTTTCATAATTTGACTTACTTTTGGCTGATAGAGTTCAAAGTGCTTACAGAACTGTAAAGTAGACCGGAATTCCTTAAGTGTATCGTCATCCAGCCGAAATACAGTATCTATAAACGCCAGTCCATTTGGGCTGATTAAGTTCGTTGGATTTAAATTTTGATTGAGGCTTTTTATTTTCGTGAGCTTAGTCGTCTTACGTTTTTCAAAATCAATTAATAAACGATGACTTTCAAAAACGATAAACACGTTGCCCTGCTTATGTTCAAGATAGTTAATATTTTTTTCCTGTAAGGATTTACGAAGCTCTTTCGAAGACTTTGAAAGCAGTAATCCGGTATTTGGCGGCAAACTACGAAATGAATCTGGGTCGCCATGATGCTCGAAAGTTACTTTTCCAATCGAGACCGAATTTTCATTAATGACTAACTCAAGACCCAGTTTGCCAAGCTGGACTCTACATTTCAAAATGTCTTTTTTGTGCAAAAGCATGCTTTTCATTATTCTTATAATAGCAGTTATTGCGATAAATGTAAAATCGGTTTATCGCAATAACTGGTCTTTTGAATGGAGCGATAAAATACATTTTAAACGATTTGGCGACTTTAAAGTCGATATAATTGTCCTGATTGTGAGTGGAATAATCTTTTACCAAATCTCAATTTAGAAACAAAAAAACCACCGCGATTTGGGTGGTTTGGCCGAAATATTTTTAATGGTAGGGGTTACAGTTTCCTACCTAACCCCGCGTAATTATTGAGGCGAATTCCT
>JAYUTU010000216.1:0-5199 GCA_043754975.1 Bdellovibrionales bacterium
CTAAATGGCGAAGTAAATCCAAATGGCTGCTGCAAGGGCCCAGATTAAATTAAAAAAGATAACTGCCAGTGGGGTGAGCCGTCCTAGTTTTAGGCCGTACATGCCGGCTGCTGGGTCTTTGGGAAACACGTACATGAGTTGCACGGCTGTTGGCGCAAGGCTGATGAGGGCGGCTTTTAAAAACAGCAGATCTGGCTGCAAGGCGACTGCGAATAGCAAGCCCCATAGGCCGCCCCACACCGCTTTTGAGTAAATCAGGGCGGTGCTGAGTTTGGGCGCGATGTTTACGCCGATCATTTGCGAGAGCCCTTTGTAGCCAAAAAACCAAACGACCAAGGCATTTGCTAAGCCGCCAAAAGCTCCGGCAGTAAACGTCAGTGATAAGATTAAGAACCAAGACATAGGGATCCTCCAGTGTAGAGACAGTAAAAAGATCAAATTAGAAATAGATCAACGTGGATAAATGGAAATATCAAGCAGTCATAGAGCTGTTAACTTTTATTAATCTCGTACAGATCTGTGGCGCGGATCTGGCCGATTTTTTTGAAATTGAGAGTTGTGGTCATTTGCTGCATTTCTTTGAGGGCGTCAATTCCGTGCCGACTGAGCGATTTTATTAACACGAAGGCCACACCCGTGCGCGCCAACATAAACTCGGTGGATCGGATCAGGTCGGTGAAATCTGCGTCGATGAAAAAGCGACAGCGATTTTTAAATTCTGATTTAGATAAGGTCCCATGGCCTCTGCGAAAATACGGCGGGTTAGAAATAATAAGATCGTATTTTTCTTTAAGCGGGTTAAGTGCAGTTAAATCATTATAATTTGCATGAATAAAATGGGTTGGAGCTGCCACATTCAGACGAGCCACATTAGTTTCGAAATAGTTTTTATAGATTTGTTGGACTTCTAAAAAATCGAGACACTGTGGTAGGGGCAGATTTTCTTTTTTTAAATGGAATAAAAAATCTAAGCCAATGATGCCGCATCCCGAGCACAGATCTAGGACTGAGTCGATTTTTAGCTGGCGCTGCTGAACTAAATCGAAGACTTTGCGCGCTAAAAATATGGAATCATGTGAGAAATGGTAATCTTCAGGCTGGTCGTACTTCATTGTTGGGTGGGGATTTATAGTGGTCATGAGTCAGCCTAAATTCATTATAAACAGAAAGTATTGTCAAGAGTGTTGACACCCCTGCAGATAATTCCTGTAAGAATAAAAACACTGTGGTTTTTTCAAGAACCTAGTCATAGTGCCCAACGGAAACAAGTTAACTAATTCAACTAAATTAGCTAATTCAACTAAATTAACAAAGGGTGGGGATCCATGAAGCTTATTTCAATGTTAGCAGTAACAGCAAGTTGTCTATTTCCTGGTATCGCGTATTCAGAAAATGCATTTGAAAAAATAGCACTGCCGATGATGAAAACGGCCGCCTACCAAAGCTTTGGGGAGTCTGAAGTAAATAAAGAGTGTGCTGTGGGTGCCACTGCTGATTTCGATAAGTTAGCAACGGGGCGTGCAGGAGCGTCGTCGTCGTCGGCGATGATTGCGTCATTGCTAGAAAAAATTGAAAACAGGCGGCAGGAATTACTGGTTGATTCAAGCCACTGCGGCAGTTGCCAACAAGTTAATGATGTTGCCACTTTCACCACGACGGAGCCGGAAAAAACATTACGAGATGCAAGCTGCGATACGATGCCTACGATAAATATCCAGAAGGAACTGCCAGCGGGCGAAATTCAATCCTTTGCTGCGGCCACATTGCAGGGAAAAACGGACGAAGGAAAAAAGCTGTATGCAGGATGTCCAAATCCGTGTTCATTTCACATTGCGACTGCGACAACACCGCTGGAAAACCAAAACAGTTTGTTAAATCTAACGGTTCAATGTGGACAACCGCGTAACGGCAGCATTCTGTTTGCGAAGTACAACTACAGCTCGGGTTTATTGCATAAATGGACGTGTCGCTAATTAAATTGGGGCAAAAATCTTAAAAGCCCTTGATTTGAATTTGATGACTCTTTGTTTTGTTCACTATTTTTTTGGTTAACTAATTGATTTCATTAGTTAGCTAAAATTCTGGTGCTGAACTAGCTGGTGATTTGATACTGCGGAATGCAATTTGCTTTAATAGCCCTAAAATGGGGAAAATATGACAGCAAAACAAATAGAAAAACGTATTGAACAGGCTTTCTCGGTAGTTAATGAATTGCAAAACCGGGCGCTGAGTCTAAGCAGAAAACGCCTTGCACAGGCACTGCAGGGTGAGATCGCTGCCCGGAGGCTTGCGACAACTATTTTTGATGATGGCTTAAGTTTTTTAGGTAAAGGCGTTGTGTACGGCCGTAAAGTGAAAGAAACTTTTAGTGCTTCAACGAATAAAAAAACCAGTCGCCTACAAAGGCTGTTGGAATCTGATTTTTCAGATGCGGAAAGATCAGAACTGACAAAAGAATCAATGCTTTTTCAAGGCAATGGTTCAGCTCAAAGCGGAAAAAGAAAAAAATCAGCAAAAAATTTAGCTCCAAAATCGCACTCAATGAAAAAAATGGCGGCACGAACAAAAAAATCGCGGGTGCATCCAGGGCCAGTGGCTAGATCGCATTAATTATTTGGTCTGTGGTTGTGCGCGGTGCTTACTGCTGTTCTAACAGCAGTTGGCCAATGAGTGGTAACGACAAAAGCTGTTGCCACAATTGAATGCCTTCGGCGCGATCAGCAATAATTCTATTGATTTCATCCCGCTGCTGCGAAGAAAGTTCTGTGTGATCTTTCTTTGCCTTTTTAGTGGCGCCGTCGCCGTCAACTAAAACTCCGTGGCGTGCTAAGTGGGAAATGCTGCCGCGCAGATCGAACATCGGGCCAGTTTCTTTGGCTCCGGTTAATCCAATTAACACACCGATTTCACTATTTAAATTTTGACTGCGATAATCCCAATTAAATGACCCAACGAAAAGTTTTTGGTGATCGATAAGGACTACTTTTGCATGAACGGTGTCGATGGCTTTTGATTTTCTAATGACTTGATAATCACCACCAAGCAGTTTAGGTGTGCTGATATTCGTGTATTCGTAAATTTGAACTTTTCCAAAGTTGTCACCGACAACGTTACCAGAAACGTTACCAAAGCCGTTACCAGTGCCTTTGATATTCAGCAGACGGTGGCGCGTGCGCAGGTAGGCAGCACTTGCTGAGGGGACATCGCTGGAGACCTGTGAATTCGTCAGTATTTGTACGGTTATGTTTTTTTCCTGAACTAAGTAGGTTACGAGTTTTTCCATTTCAGGAGTAATTACTAAATACGGAGTGACGATGATTAAATTATTTTTTGTCTCTGTAGCAATTGTCTCATACAGGGATTTTGCGATATTATTTTCAGGATTTTTACCGCTGCAGACGCGGGTGCTTGTGTCGTCGTGGATAAATCGGAAATCACTAGTCTCGTAGGCTGTTAGCAGTGCTTTTTTTATTGGTTGTTTAAAGATTAGATCAGAACTTTCTAATTTCAAAATATTTAATTGCTGATCTAATTTTTTTAGCTCTTTTTTAATTTTTTCTACGGCACTGAGGCGCTGGCGCTCGCACGTTGAAGCGTCGCTGTCAGCTGTAGAATAATTGCAATACGAATAATCCAATTGTGAACTGGAATATTCATACAACCGAACCGGTTTGACATCCGCTGAATCCCAGCGTTTGCCAAAGTACTCGGAGGCTAGACCAGTTGATTTTGAACCTGATAGCAGAACATCCATACCACGGTAATAGGGCTTTTGTTTTTCACCCAGTTGCGGTGGAACGTGGTAATAGGAATTACCGATGTTACGATCGCCAATAATAAGATACTTGCCATCGATGATAAGGGATTTATCATGCATCCGATGCGTGTAGCACAACGGACGAAAAATATTGAATTGATTAAATTCTCGAATTTCAATTTTCTTGCTGGCAACTGCATCAAGGTTATCTAAAAAAGCACCCATCAGTTCACGAGTCATCGAGTTAAATAGGGAATCCACAAGCAGTCTAATTCGGACTCCGCGCTTGGCAGCGTCACGAAGCATAGCCAAAGTAGCAACTGAAATATAATCGTGGTCGATAGAGAAATACTGCATATCAATAGTTTTTTCTGCGGTCATGATCAGTTCGATGCGGGCATTGAGCGATTCGCTGGGATCGTCAAGAATCAAGACCTTATCACCAGCAGTCGCTGTTGTTACAGCGAAAAAAACCAAGACTGCTGTTTTAAGGAATAAATACATGTACGCCTCCGGGGGTCTCTCGAAGTGTTAACAAATGCAAAGCCAAGTCCATGGCGATGCGCAGGTCAGCGTTTCAAAATGAAACACATAAAGAGATAATTAGGAGATTTAATGGGCGCTAAAGCGAATACATTTTATTTAAAGTCTGACATCTGCGTGTGAGTTTAGGACTGCAAAACTGCGACTGTCTAAGCACTAAACGGTTACAAATTTCCATGCCGAAAAAGAGCGTGTACGATTTCGAGAAGCCTGTTGAAAACACTGTTGAAATCCTACTTTACCAAAGCCATTTTGCTGAGCTTGCTGCCGGCGCAGTCGATCAAAGTCATATTACAAAACAGGGCGGGGCTTTCGGTGTGTAGGCCAACGGGTAAACAAGAGGTCGCCATCTTTTGTTTTTTGCAGTCAGGAGTTTGCAAATTTATTTCAAATTTCTGGGTGATCTCGCCCTGCGGGTTTTTTTCTTCGATCGCTTGCGTTCCCGACATGATGTAGGGTTTTGTGACCGATGACCACTGTGCGAGTTGTTCGTAGGAGTGTAACTTAGCTTGGCGCTCGACCCACGAGGGAAGATCCTTCGCGTGGACGAATGTTGCAAAAACTGTGACAAGCACATAAAAAATTAAGTTCATTATTTTTTATCCTTTTAAGTATTTTTTTACTTTTTCATTAGTGCAGGCGGGTCACAAGTCTAGTTTTGGGTATCCGTGCTAACTTACAGAAGTGTGGGGGTAGACGAGTTGATTTCAAAGTTAAATCGGGTTATTCTTGGGAATGGATTTTAGCAGAGTATTTAAAAAATGTGTTGGATATCGGTCGAACAACCGTGGCATGGGCATGGTGACCGATTTCATCCGAAATGTACCGGCCAATTTCATCAAAGTGTACCAGTCAATTTCATGTAAGTGCGCCACCTGATTTCATCAAAGTGTACCACT
>JAYUTU010000217.1:0-2392 GCA_043754975.1 Bdellovibrionales bacterium
GGTCATTAATAGTACCACCTAATGATGACCAGAAATGAGAGCTATGAATAAATTTCAGAAGTCCGTGGTATTAGTCTTAGGTCTTGTTAGTTTTTCATCTTGTAGCGACAACAAAACAACAGAATCTGTTTTTCCAGAACAGGCCTCGCTTGAGTGCCGCGTTCGACCTTGTCGAATAGGTATATTGTCAGTTGGGAAGACGGAACGTATTCGGTCGAACATGCCGAATCTGATCTTGATCTTCGTGAAAATTTTATTTCACAAAAAATTGATCAAATCAAACACATCGACCGTGATATTTATATTCAAACCAAACAAGCAAATTCCGAAATCACAGAACAAGCTGCGCCCGCTAATTGGGGTCCAGACAAAATTGATGCAGATCTAGTTTGGGCCCAAGGCTTTAAGGGACAAAATATTATCGTAGGTGTTGTGGATGGTTTTGTAGATAAATCACATGTGCAGTTATCTGGAAACGTCATTTCGGCTGTACAGTACAATCAAGAAATAAATAACCCACAACTTAACAAACACGGTACGCACGTGACTGGAATTATTGCAGCTGATCCAAAATTTGGGCCAGTTTCAGGTGTAGCGCCCGAGGTCAAAGTTGTCTCAGGACAATTTTTAGGAAACGGTGGCGGTGGATCATTAGGAGAAGGCATCATAGCGATGAATGCTGTTGCGGCTAAAGGCGCACGAGTTATTAATTTATCTTGGGGTGGTGCTCCTTGCGCAGACAATTTACGAGCTGCCATGCAAGATTTATCAAACAAAGGTCATTTACTAATTACCGCTTCTGGTAACGAAGGTATTAATTCAGATTTTAATGCAACTTATCCGGCTGCCTTTAATTTACTGACACAAATTAATGTGGCAGCAACAACGATTGATGATTTTTTGATTTATTTTTCAAACCGCGGAATTAAAACTGTGCAATTAGCGGCACCTGGTGTCGGTATCGTATCGACAGTGCCTGATAATAATTATTTATCTATGGATGGCACAAGTATGGCTGCACCCATGGTGACGGGTTCAGCTGCATTAATTTGGAGCGCCTATCCGAACGCGACAGCACAACAAATACGAACTGCGTTATTAAGCTCTGTTGATGTCCCCGCCAACCAATTGCAGGTTTCAACACGTGGTCGACTAAATGTGAAAAAGTCTTTAGATGCTTTAAAAGCAATCATCTCCCAGTAGCGCGCTCTATCAAAAGACGTGCTTGTTCTAACAAAAAAATACATGGTAAATTAGAGCGTCAAACAAGGATGCTCTATGCGAAAATATATCTCAGATTTGAAAAATTTTGTCGGCGAAAAAATTGAACTCAAAGGTTGGGCTTATCAACTACGCTCATCAGGAAAAGTAAAGTTTTTAGAGCTTCGTGATGGAACCGGAATAGTCCCTTGTATTTTTTTTGAAAAAGATTGCGGAGCGGATGTCTTCAGTCGATTTGACCAGCTGACGCAAGAATGTTCTGCCGCCGTAACGGGAACTGTCCGCAAACATCCAAAACATGAAAACGTTTTTGAAATTGGTGTTGAGAATTTTGAAATTATTGGAAAATCTGAAAACTATCCGATCACGCCAAAAGAACATGGCACAGATTTTTTAATGGAAAATCGTCATCTTTGGATCAGATCAAAAAGGCAACATGCTATTTTACGCGTTCGTCATGAAATTATTATGGCGATTCGTGATTTTTTTGATGGCCGTGGTTTCACATTAGCTGACGCTCCGATTTTTACGCCTGCTGCTTGCGAAGGGACTTCAAACCTTTTTGAAACAAAATACTTTGATGACAAAATGTTTTTATCGCAATCGGGTCAGCTTTACATGGAAGCCGCATCAAAAGCTTTTGGGAAAGTTTATTGTTTTGGTCCAACGTTTCGTGCAGAAAAATCTAAAACACGAAGACATCTTATTGAGTTTTGGATGGTTGAACCTGAAGTCGCTTTCAACGACATGTATGACAATATGGATTTAGCTGAACAGTTTGTTGAATACATTGCTCAACGTGTTTTAAAAAATCGTCCTGAAGAATTACGTGTCTTAGAAAGAGACCCAGCAAAATTAGAATTTATCAAAGGAAAATTTCCACGTTTACATTATAAAGAAGCGTGCGAAATTTTATTAAAACAAAATCCTGCATTTATAGTTGGTGATGATTTTGGTGCGCCTGATGAAACAATTATTTCTTCACAATTTGATAAACCAGTTTTTGTACATCACTACCCCCAAGCTATTAAAGCTTTCTACATGAAAGAAGATCCGAAAGAGCCTGGCTACGCAATGGGTTCTGATTTATTAGCAACAGAAGGCTACGGCGAAGTGATCGGCGGCGGCCAACGCGAAGAAAGCGTTGAAAAATTAATTCAAAGAATTGCTG
>JAYUTU010000218.1:0-2388 GCA_043754975.1 Bdellovibrionales bacterium
GCAACACACTAGTGATACCATCAACTGAAGTAGCTACTGTATCGCCAACTTGCAATTCATTACCTGCACAATCAAGCTTTGCAATTCTTGCTGGCTTGATCTTCGGCATAGGTGGTGCAGGCTTAGTAGGTTTAGGTAAAGAAACTGGATATGTAAGCTTTGGTGCTTCAAGCCCTTGTGCTGCGAGTGTCTGGCTCATTTCTTGAGCACGACGACGTTGTTCATTTTTATCAATCATCTTATTTCCCTTTAAATGCAACACCAACACCTGGCCAGTACATCAGCGAAGTACCTGCGTCCAATTTACGATTAACGCTTGTTGATTGAACGTAAATTTCATAATCACCTAGCTCGTCCGGTGCGAGACGTACAGTTCCGATCGTTGGCAGAGCTAGCATTTGTCTTGCTGCATCGCCGGCAAATACTGTACCGGTGGTCTTGTCGCGAATTGCAATACGTTTATTTGCCTGAACTCGCGGTTCAGTTTTATTCAATCTATAAAATGCGGAACCTTTTAACATTGATTCATTAGTCTTCGCTTCAACAAACGGGCGAATGAGCGATTGATCGTCTGATGCAGTAACATTATAGAACGTAACATCAGCCGAGATGTCGATGAGTTCTTTCTGCAGGTCTTCGAACGAGACATCAGCCAAGTTAGCGTAGAACTTGGTAGTTGATTTCATGCCGGTCGAACGCTGAGTGAAGTATTCAGTAAATGCTTCGACGTTTGCTTGTGTCGATTGTACGACGCCTTTGGTTGATAGTTCCCATTCGTACACGTTGATACCGGGAATCGCCAAACCGAGAGTTGCCAGTTCACGTGGTCCAGTTTTTGCAGGGACACGGAAGACAAATGTCCAGCGATCGGTTGCGATAAGCTTCTTCATACGGGCAGCAAGTTCGCGTCCGCCTTTACGGTTTTCAGTTTCTTGTCCATCAGTTGTCAGCATGACTAAAAACGAAACTTCCGAGTCGTTGTAATCTGGCACGGATTCCATCAGATCGATCGCAGCATTTGCAGCTTGGATCATTGGTGTTCCGCCGGCATCAGCAGGGTATTCAACAAGCGGCTTAATTGTGTGGACATTGGAGTTTACAACTTTGCGCCCGACAATTGCGCGATGCCCATCACCAATTGTTAGATGAGAAGCAATAATGTCTTGATTGGTAGTTTTTGCTGCGTTTTGAATTGTTGCGAGCTGTTCGTTGAAGTCTTGCTTTGCTACGTGAGCCAAATGACGCATTGAACCGGAATTATCCGTGATGAGAGACAAATAAGTTTTCATTGTATAAACCTTTAAAATTAAAATCGCTATTTTGTCACCCGTTTGTGACAGGTTTATTTATAGTAAAGTTCAGCTATTATACATCGTTTTTCGCTTCAACACAAAATAAAAAGGGAACCGAAGTTCCCTTTAATCTTACATTTACATTCGTGGCCCACGCCCACCGAATCCGCCCATTACAAGCGAAACTACTAGAACAACTACAAAAATCCAGAAGAGGGCTTTTGCAATACCGGCAAACGCTGATGCGATAATACCGAAGCCAAACAAACCAGCGATCAAAGCAATAATCGCAAATATGAGCGCATAATGTAACATATTTTTCTCCTAGTATTTCTTAGTTGTTATTTTCAATAACGTTACGGAAACCTTGATACAACAACTGTTCCCATGCGTTTGTTTTACCGTCGCCGTCGAGGTCTAGATTATTACGATCGCGATTCCAACGAACTGGCTGACGATCTACATCACGTTCCCAACGGTAACAAACAGCTTCATCACCTTGGAAACCAGAGCGCGTGCAGGTATCAGTTACAGTTACGATAACACGGTTGCCTTGTGAATCTACTTCAACGTAACGCTGAATGCGTGGAACAACAACGGCATTTCCGTTATTCCATTGGTTACCTTGATTACCCTGATATCCGCCATTTGGTGTGTTGTATGGACCACGACGACGCACAATTTCACGCTGCACGCTGGTTTCTTCTTCCACGCAAATCAAATGATGGTTACGACGATTAATGCGAGTGTCGGTACAAGTCGTTGTGGTAGTAACACGAACTTCACGACCGTTACGATTCGTTTCAGTAGTTACTTCTACTTCTGGCGCAATAGTGTTACCTATTACTACACGGCCGTCATCAGCATGATAATGTGTATATGGGCGAACGTGAGCCGATGCTCCGAATGCTGCAACTGTTAAAGCAATTGCAAGAAGTGATTTCTTCATGAAAATTCTCCTAAAAATTAATGGGTTGTGATACTCAGTCTGATTTCTGCTTTGATAGAATATCTTTGGCTTTTTGAATACGCTCTATTTGATCAGCTGGAATATTTCCTCCACGGCCAAGATAGAAATTCAAAGTTGCCAGTGCCT
>JAYUTU010000219.1:0-5176 GCA_043754975.1 Bdellovibrionales bacterium
CTCGTTATTTTAACTGGGTCCATCGCCTGCTACAAAACATGCTCAGTGATTTCCAGCCTTCAGAAAAAGGGCTATAATATAAAAACCGTATTGTCCCCCAGCAGCTTACAATTTATTGGAGCTGCAACGCTCGAGGGCCTAACTGGAAATCCGCCAATTACGGATATGTACGGGACAGGATCAGTCATGGATCATATTCATCTAGACCGCTGGGCCGATCTCATTTTAGTAGCACCAGCCACTGCAAATTACATAAATAAAATTGCTGCAGGAATTGGTGATGATTTGCTAACGACTCTTTTTCTGGCTCATGACTTTAAAAAGCCATTTGTCCTTGCTCCTGCAATGAATACGAAAATGTACTTGCATCCTACTACCCAGGAGTCTTTAAAAAAATTGAAATCCTATGGTGTAGATGTTCTTGAAACGGCGTCCGGAGTTTTGGCCTGTGGGGAAGAGGGCTATGGAAAACTACTTGATCCAGACCTAATCGTCGCCGAAGTCGAGAAAAGAACATGGCAAACTACAGAAAGCCTAACCGCCCAAGTTCCGATTGAAATGAAAATAAAAACAGTTCTTATTACGTCTGGTGGGACAACAGAACCAATCGATGACATTCGCAGTATTACGAACACCAGCACTGGCGCTACCGCTGCACAAATTGCTGATCATCTTTTAGAAGCAGGAATTCATGTTCACTTTCTTCACGCGAAAACTTCGAAAGTCCCAGCACATGTTTGTAAAAAAACAGTATTCACTTCTTTTTCTGACTTGCAGGCTGTGCTTACCACATCGTTACAACGACAAAAGTATGATGTTGTCATTCATCTTGCTGCTGTTAGTGACTATTCTGTCGTAAAGCAACCCGGTAAAATTTCAAGTGATGCGCAAGAGCTTCAACTGACTTTGAAAAAAAATGAAAAGTTGATTAATCAAATTAAAAAATTAAATCCGCAGACGCTGTTAATAGGATTTAAATTAACTTCTGATGCATCTGAAAATAGTGTCATTGAAAAAGTTGAGAAATTATTTTCCGATGCCCACTGTAATTACGTTGTGCAAAATGATTGGCGTGATATCAAGACTGATCGTCGCCTGTTCAAGTTTTTTGAACCGAATCTTAGTTTTCAGGATTTAAATTCGGTTCAAGAGCTTTCATTTAAATTATTTAATACAATTACGGAGACTCTATGATTTTATCAATGGATGTTGGCAACACGCAAATTTATGGCGGCGTTTTTGAAAACGAAAAAATGCTTATTTCTTTTCGCCGAAACTCAAAACAGGGCTCGTCCTCTGACGAAGTTGGTGTCTTTTTGCGGATGGTTATTCGTGAAAATGGTATTGATCCAAAATTAATAAAACAAATTGTTTTGTGCTCTGTTGTGCCCGAGGTTATTTTTTCTTTAAAAGGCGCCTGCCAAAAATATTTTGGCCTGACGCCCTTTATACTTCAGGCCGGTGTTAAAACTGGCTTACGCATCCGCTACCGTAATCCGCTCGAGGTTGGCGCAGACCGCATTGCTAACTCTATCGCTGCAACTCATTTGTATCCGCAAAAAAACTTAATATTAGTCGACCTAGGAACTGCAACTACCTTTTGTGCTGTCAGTAAACAGGGTGACTATTTAGGTGGCTCGATCATCGCCGGTTTAAAATTAAATATGGAATCCCTGGAGGCTAAAACTGCAAAGCTGCCTTCGGTAGAAATTATACCGCGCACTGAGGTCTTGGGGCTTTCCACAGTCGAGAGTCTTCAGTCCGGCTTGTACTATGGACAATTAGGAGCCATGCGAGAAATTATCACTGGTCTGACCACAGAGTGCTTTAGCGGTAAAATGAGTAGTGAAATTGCCAGCGAAAAGCCGTTCGTCGTTGGCACTGGTGGATTTTCAAGTCTATTTGACAAAGAAAAAATATTTGATGCAATTATTCCAGATCTTGTTTTAAAGGGAAATTTAATCGCGTTACGTATGAACACTAATAATTCAAAAATTCAGTTTGCAGGAGCCGAAAAATGAATATAAAAATGATGTATTCTAAAATTCACCGAGCCACAGTAACAAATGCTGATTTAACTTATGAGGGATCAGTTTCAATTGATAAGTCTTTGATTAAACGCGCTAAAATGTTTTTAAATCAAAAAGTAGACATTTTGAACTGCAACAATGGAGCTCGATTTTCCACCTACGTTATTGAGGGTAAAAAAGGAGAAGTCTGTCTCAACGGAGCAGCTGCTCGACACGTGCAAAAAGGTGACACTGTTATTATCGTTGCCTATGCAACAATGAGCTTAGATGAGGCCAAGACTTTTGAGCCAACGGTTGTGTTTGTGAACGAAAAAAACGATTTTAAAGAAATAAGAAAAGAAATTCAAAAAGGTAAGGCCTAATTTCTGAAGCGCCCTACCCAGAGCTAGAAAAAGTATTTGCTGACTGAATTAAAACTTTCCATTTTTTCATGTGATATTTAAATTCTATTTGCGCTAGCTTCATTTCGGCTTTCAGAGCAGTTACGCGGGCTTGGCGGTTGCCATTGTATTCCGCTTTCAGTTTTTCAAAACGAATTTGTGACTGAATAACTTTTTCATAAACTGGGGCTAGCCGCTCATGATAAAATTTCGAATTGACGAATTTTTCCGATTCAACTTCAAGTCTAGCTTTTAATATATCCGAAAAATTTACTGTTTTCAGTTTTTTAGCTAAACCAACTAGGTGGGCTAACTGAATCGACCACTTAGTAGGGTCCCAGTGGTACCAACGGATACCGTTACGATAATCAAACTGAAATTTATGATGAAAATTATGAAACCCCTCGCCGTGAGTTAAAAATGCGACAACTATGCTGTCCTTAGCAGTCTTCTCCGATGAATAGGGAGTTTTACCCAAAGTATGGCTTAATGAATTCACAAAAAAAGTCGACTGTTGAGTTAAGAAAATCCGCAATCCACCACCGATAATTAAACCAAAAAATGCATTCCCAATGAGCCCACCAATAACAAGCGGCAAAATATATCCAACTAGCACAGCACTAATTAAATAATATTTGTGTTGAAAATAAATTCGTTTGTTTTTTTCTAAATCAGGAGCCTGTATTGGCAGATTGACGGATTCATTTTGCATCATCCATCCCATGTGGGCGTACCAAAAACCTTTGTTTATTGAGTAGGGATCTTTATCAGTATCTTCAAAACGGTGGTGAATACGATGATCACTAGCCCATTTCAAACAAGAGCCCTGAAACGCACCAGCACTGATGAAAAGTAAAAAAGATTCTAACCAAGGATGGGCTTCATACGACTTATGAGCAAACAGTCGGTGGTAACCCATGGTAATACTTAAATTTGTCATCACTGCAAAGAGCGTTGCAAAAAAAATATTTCCTGCCAGCTGTGCCGCTGTGTAATTGTCTGAAAGCACTAAGTAAAGCACCAACAAAGTTATCGATATTACAGGATTTAAAATAAGAAATAAGGTCACATGCCAGCAGATTTTTTTCATATTTTGAGACATAAAATTAGCTTAGCAAGAAGCGCAATTAAACTCACTGGCAAAGTCAGACCCGGTGCGAAATCTGTTAATTGGTTTCATTTCGAAACAGCTCAATGGCATCGATAACTGCATTCGGTTTATACGCTTGCATGTCTTCATGCCACTGAATTTGGCTCCAGCCCAAAGTCTGGAGTTCGTTTTGACTGATATCCCTGTTTTTCACCACGTCAAAAAAGTTTTTAACATGGGCCAAATCTTTTGCTTTCATCTCAAGTGATGGCATGTGAAATTGAATAAATGCTAATTTTTTATTCTTCACTGAAAAATTTTGGATTCCTTTTAAAACTAGTGAATCAAAATTGATGGCTTTATCTTGATCGCAACCCTTGATGAGCAATAGCTTTTCCGCATGACTAAAAAATTGCTGCATTTTAATTTCCTTCAAGCTGGGGCAGGCGAAAAACACGTGTTGCTGAGTTTTAATTAGATCAAACGTTGTCAGTGGTAAGCTGGAAATTGTAGGCAGGATCCAAATCTGCGATTGATCCTTCACGGCAATCTGTAATTCTGGATTTTTTTGTGCTATTTGCCACAATCCTTTAAAAAATTTTGAATCTGTGACTATTGTGTCGGGGTATTCGAATAAATAATCAAAGTAGGCCTCAGCAAATGAATCATTAACTCCAGCCTGTTGTAAGTTTAGGGCCATTCTGGAATAGAATTCTCGATATTCTTTTCGATCTTGAACAAGCACTGAAGATCCCATGGTGTCGGTCATCTTCTTAATATTCATCATCCCTTGTTTTAAGGGATGAGAATCAGATAGTATCATTTGGATGGCTTTTTCTGAACTGAGCTGCTGGGTCTTCAAGTAATCGACAAAGGAATCAAGAAAAGTTAAACGATCACGAAATGCCAATTCTGAATAGGCCTTTATCCAAATGGAAGTCATCAGAGGGCGGATACTCATGTTGTTCGCCAACTGCTCACTCAGTATTTTATCTGACTGGATCATGTCACACGCTGTGTAATGCTCTGATAGTTTCCACGGAGAGTCACAGTATCCAATTTTAGATTTAAGGACCTGTGGCCAACGCAAATTTCCTAACTTAGTTTTTACTTTGGATAGAGGGTCTTCGATTTCGAAATTTCCCTCGTAGGCATAATAAAGAAAGTCAGCTGCAACCTCTTGGAACAAATTTTGCCCGACTTTAGCTTTTGATCTTTCAGCTAACCAAACCTTGATGATGGCCCGCTCAAAGTGGCCTTCGGCAGCAAATAATTGCGAGCCTATAGAAATACGATTTGCAGAAATCTGAAAATAAATAGGTTTTGTTTCATCGATTGTAATACTGATGCGAGATTTCAGCGGCTGCAGCTTGCTTAGAAAGCCCGTTACAGATTCAACACGTCTTTCAATGGCAAATTTATGCTGATCAAAATAACTCGAGTAAGGAACAATTTGGCGAGCTAAACACCGATATATTGTTTCGGTGCCAGTCAGGGAAACTCTGTCTATCTTTTCGACGCTCGTGGAATCTGTACAAAGTGGCTTTGCCGAGTACAGCAACATGCCAATCACGATAAAGTATAGAAGAATTGAGATGCTCCACTGCAGACGTTCGGATTTCATAGCTTTAACCTAAGCAATAGCAGGGCCTAGTATTTTTAGGATTTTAGCAGTG
>JAYUTU010000220.1:0-5174 GCA_043754975.1 Bdellovibrionales bacterium
TTTTTTCAACTGCTAAAAAAACAAATTCAGAATGCAAGCATGTCGATCAAAAATGACAAAATCGGTGTCCTTATTTTAACGTACACGACCGCAGCGGAAACACTGGTGTGGATCCACAGCTCGCACTTAAGTCAATTTGAACAGAGTAGTAATGCCATTTACACCATCGCTTTGGCGCTAGTTTTCGGATTAAATAAAGACTCTTGGGTAGCAACGACAAAGCCGATCCAAAAATTTTTCAGAAAAATAATTAAGCCCGCAACGTCAAGCTCAACAGATATGAAAGATTTAACAGTGCGATTCTTAGGAAATTTAACTTTAGCTGCGGTGATTAGCAGTGGTCGTATTCCACTTCTGGCAATGGATGATATGATCGAAAAAGGAATTAGCTTGCAGCATTTCACACTGCCGTTGCTGTTAACAGTGGTTACAACCACGGCGCTATTCACCTGGTCTGAGCACTTAGCCCAGATCGATCCGACGACACATCCAATTACAAAATTTATTTTCCGTAGGACAACTGAAATTAGAAATATTCTTCTGGGAACGTTTGCAACAACAGCTGCATTATTGACCCCTAGCCATTCAGGAGCAACTCCGTGGATTGTGGTGGCTGGCATTGGTATGGTTGGAGCCCTGGTTTATTTTAATGGGAATTTAATTTCTACTTGGTTAGAAAGTAATCCAGTCCTCATAAAACTAAAACAACGCTTCGGTCTTCAGTGTCGTCATCTTTTTGCTAATTAAAAATTAACTGATCAGCTATTTTATTAGCGGCACTTGGAGCACAAAAGAGGACGCCGATAACGAACGATCCAAATACAGAGATCCCTGGTGAGATTGCGCAATGCCGGAGGCAACGCTTAGGCCCAGTCCTGTTCCAGCACCAATTTCTTTTGTGGTGAAAAAAGGCTGCATAATTTTTCCATCCAGTTCCGCCGGGACGCCGGGACCGTTGTCAGAAATATGAATAAATCCTGAGTTTTCTTTTTGGAACAAAACAATCTTAATTTTCGCAGCGTCCACTTTGCGGCAGTCATCAAAAGCATTATTTAATAAGTTAATCACGGCGTGTATTAACTGATTTTTTTGGCCCCAACACAAAATAGGTGTTGCAGGTATTTGAGAGGCTATCGATACCGCTTTGAGCGTAAACTTTTCAGAACATAATTTTAAGGCCTGAGTGATAACATCCCGAAGGTCAGTGGATTGAAATTCATCGGCACTTCCTTCACCTGAAAATTGCCGTAGCCCAAGAATAATATCTGCAATTTTAAACGTCGTGCGTTCAATTTTTTCAATAATTTCTATGGTCCTGGATTCAGCATGAGTCTGCTTCATTTTTAACTTCAGCATTTCAGAGTAGCCCGCAATCACAGATAACGGAGTATTAATTTCGTGAGCTATTCCGCTGGCCATTTCACCAAGGGCCGCCATTTTTGAAGTGTGAACCATCGTTTTCGTTAATTTTAAAACTTCTGTTTTATACTTAAATACCCCCCGTACCGAAATACCAATAACAAAAAATACGGTAAAATTTGCCGAATGAAAATGCACAAGCTCTAGAGTTGAAAGTGGGCTGAACGCACCAGCTACTAGTGGAAAAAACATAGAGACCGCAGCCGTAGCTAAGTACGAATTCCAACTGAATGAACAGCTGCAGAAAATAGCGGCGACCACAAAATAAGACCACCGGTGAAACGTGGACCACTCGTGAAGATGTAATAAATAAAGATATAGAAAAACATAAGACAACATGACAGCTGTGAAAAAATAGTGAGGATTCAGTTTTGGTTTTAAAAAAGTAAAGATAAAGGCCGCTGCAGCAATAAATGCAGTGATTAGCCTTCCTGCCACAAAATCTAATCGGAGAGGGCTAAGCTCAATCATAAAACCATAAAAAATAAAACTACATAAAAAAGCGCTGGCATGAAGGAAGCGCGACTTAATTAAATCACCTGACGTTGTTAGATCTTCTAAAATATTTGTCATTAGTGACCTGCCGCAAGCTCAACAACTTGATTAAAAACGAGTTGATTAGGTTTTGAATCCTTAGTGTCTAAGGCAAAATAGCCAACGCGTTCAAATTGATAGCGGCGCTCCATGGTGGCTTCTTTCATGCCACTTTCAAGTTTTGCGGTCTTAATAATCCGCAGTGAATCTGGATTTAGGTTCGATTTAAATGTTTTATCATCTGTTACATTTTCGGGATCAGCGACTGAAAACAAACGTCCGTAAATGCGCACTTCAGCATCGATGCACGCGGTAGCTGATACCCAGTGGACAATGCCTTTTATTTTACGGCCGTCTACTGTGGGTTTTCCTCCCAGAGTCACTGCGTCGTATTCGCAGCGCAGTTCCGTAATTTTACCAGAACTATCTTTGACAACATCGGTACATTTAATAACGTAGGCGTTCCTAAGGCGAACTTCTTTACCTGGCGCAAGCCGAAAAAAATCAGAACCTGGATTTTCCATAAAATCGGCAGCGTCGATAAAAATTTCTTTGGTAAAGTGTAGGGTCCGTTTTCCTAATTCTGGTTTTTTAGGATGCACAGCAGTTGCAATTTGTTCTGCGTGGTCCGCAGGGACATTCGTTATAACAACTTTTAGCGGATTAAGAACTGCCATGGCACGGTTAGAAATATCATCTAACGTATCCCGCACACAGCCTTCTAAAATTTCAAAATCAATTAGACTTTCAGCTTTTGCAACACCAATGCGTTTTGCAAATAACTGTAAACATTCTGGGGTGTACCCGCGGCGTCTCATTCCGGAAATTGTCGGCATGCGGGGATCATCCCAGCCCATGACTAAGCCCTCTTTTACTAATTGCAAAAGTTTTCGTTTGCTCATAACTAAAAAAGTCATGTTCATGCGTGCGAACTCGTACTGCTTTGGTTTCGCAGGAACCGCTATATTTTCAATGCACCAGTCATAAAACGGGCGATGATCTTGAAATTCCAAAGTACAAATAGAATGTGTCACGTGTTCAATGGCGTCCGATAGCGGGTGAGCATAATCATACATTGGGTAAATACACCAGGCATCGCCAGTGCGGTGATGATGTGCTTTACGGATGCGGTACAAAAGTGGATCCCGCATATTCATATTGGCTGATTTCATGTCTATTTTAGCACGTAGGACGTGTTCGCCCTCAGCGAATTCACCGGCCTTCATGCGGCGGAATAAATCCAAATTTTCTTCAGTTGAGCGGTCGCGGTACGGGCTGTCTTTTCCGGGACGCATAAAATCACCACGGTAGTCGCGAAGTTGGTCTTCGTTAAGACTGCAGACATAGGCTTTTTTTTGCACGATCAGCGTTTCAGCCCAGTCATAAAGTTGTTGAAAATAATCAGACGCAAAATAAAGATGATTTTTCCAGTCAGCGCCAAGCCATTTAACGTCAGCTTTTATGGATTCGACATATTCAATATCTTCGGTTTCGGGATTGGTATCATCAAAACGCAAATGACAGCGGCCATTGTAATCAGTCGCCAATCCAAAATTTAAACAAATAGATTTCGCGTGGCCTAAATGCAGATAGCCGTTAGGTTCTGGGGGGAACCGCGTTACAACTGGGCCAGTGAGCCTTTTGGATTCAATATCTTTTTCAATAATTTGCTTTAGAAAATGAGCGGCCTCAGTTGTCATATAAAAAACCCCGTAGATGGTGACTACACTGTGAGTAGATTTAATTTGTAATTTGACTAAATCTACGGGGCTTCGGCAAGCATTTTATGCGGACCAAGTGATTAGGTTGGACCGCTTGTGGTTTATAACTACCTTGTGATGGTTGAGTCACTTTGCGGAATATTTTTTGCCTCGCGAATCAATGTTTGGCAAGCGATGCTATTCATCTGAGCTTCACATTTGTTAACAATATCCTTATCGCAATAGGCTTGATTTGCATAGAGCATCTGGCACGAATTCATAATCTTACCCACTTCGTTGACATCTAGTTCGACATCATCAGCATACGCCGCAGTGCTCGAAATAATTCCCGCAAATGCCAAGCTTCCTAGAACAGCAATAATATTTTCTTTCATAAAAACTCCTTTTTTAAAATACAGTCATCTTTTAATAAGCAGCTTTTGTGCCGTTCTGAGCATGTTGTCATTTGCGCACTGCTTGAGGCTTAAGTGGTCTCTGTCTTGCTCAGTCTCTCAGTGGTAGGAAATTTTGTGAAATGACGGGGATAAAAGCCTCGTTATACAAAAATACTTGAAGAATAACTTCATAAAAGGAGATCCGCATGAAAACAGCTTATCAGAAATCAAGCCTCTTTGTAGCTACGGTACTTTTCACTGCCATTGGTAACTCAGAGGTCAGTGCCGGCTACATGACCCGCCAAGAAATTGCAGAAACTCATTCAGCTTCGGACTCACAATCAGATTCACAATCAGATGAAACAAGCTATGCTCCGGTTTATAAAACGCGTCAGGACATAGTGAATAAGCGCCCCGTGTTAGATGAAGAAAGTAAAAATTTAGAAGCGCGCATGGGTGAATCCATGATGAAACGAAACAGCGTGGCAGCACCAGCAGTCACTGCGTTTTCAGAGCCTCAGGCTGCCGAGTATTTGAAAACTGCAAATGAGGCAGAAATAGATGTGGCTCAATTAGCTCAACGGCGCGCAAGTAATGAGAAAGTAAAAGAATACGCTGCGATGATCGAGTCCCAACACAAAAAAAATAAGCGTGATGGCCGCAAACTTTTAGGGCAATTGGACGTAGGAACAGATCGTAGCGAGCCCGCCTCAGTACTGAAAGCCGAAAGTTCAGCTAAAATAAAGGAACTAAAAAATCTGCGAGGTGCCGCATTTGATCAAGCCTATATGGCTAGCCAAATTGAGATGCACAAATCATTACTAACAGATATCGATCAGCGTCTTATTCCCGCTTCTGAAAAACCTGAGTTGCAGCAATTTTTACGCGATACTCGCGGTCATGTGAAACATCATCTGTCGCAAGCGGAAGAAATTCAGAATTCATTGGGAACTGCTGTCCGTTAGTTTATTTTTTCAGTCTGGTTTGGGCTGTTCGGGTTTGGACCAGACTGAATAGTGATTGCTAAAAAATCAAAGTTAATAAAAACTTAAATTTATGAACTCGACAGAACCTTGGCGCAAATGCAGCTCGTGCAAAAAATCAATTGGCTTTAATTCCATTTATT
>JAYUTU010000221.1:0-11851 GCA_043754975.1 Bdellovibrionales bacterium
AGGGTCGGAATACCTCCCAGACGGTAGTCCTCTTTATATTTAATAGCTAACGTCCAAAAGTGTGGCATCTGCCATAAAAACATAATCAGAAACAAGTAAACAGAGTCTGAATTCAAAATGTTTGGATTGTTAACTGCGTAACCGATCGTTACAGGCAGAGCCCCAGGAATTGCACCCGGTACAGCCGCAAAAATCCATCTGGGCTTCCAAACATAAGTGTAAAATCCATTGTACAAAACCAAAGAAAAAACCGAAAGATAACCAGCCATCGAGGAAAGCTCATACAATAAGTTCACACCACAAAAAATCATAGCAATGGACAAAATATACCCGGCTGCAGGAGTGATTTTTCCCGTAGCAATCGGACGATTTTTTGTACGAGGCATTTTTTGATCTAATTTATATTCTTGGGCCTGATTTAAGGCCAAGCTGCCCGAACTTAATAAGTAAAGGCCTAAAATAAAAGTAACAAGATGGCGCCAGTTAAAAACAGTTTCAATTTGATATCCAGTGGCATAGCCGGCAAGGCCCGCCAGAACTACAAAAATGACGATTCCGAATTTTGTTAAAACAGAAAACATTTTAAACACAGGTACTAAAGTACGCTGCTTTGGACAACGCGCGTGTAAATGTCTAGTGTGCAAATGATAAATAAAAGAGCCAAGAATAAAAAGCCACTCACAAAAATAGCCCGATTAATATTGGTCTCATATTTTAAATGCATGAAAAAAGCGACAACAAGGTACGCTTTAACAGTGGCAATCGAAAATGCAATCAAAGCCGCGAAAGGCTGTAAATGCTCACGAATGGAATGTGCCGCGATTGTTAAAAAAGTTAAGGCAAATAACCCGCCGGCAACTTTGACATAGACATTAAACGGAGTCACATGATGTTCAGAATGCCCGTGAGCAGTAGATGTTGTTCCCTGTGGTACAGAATGCTGTGTTCCCATTATAGTCTCTCTTCCTAGTTTAGGACTAACCAACCAAATAAAGCAGTGGAAATAAAAAGATCCAAATCAAATCGATGATGTGCCAAAAAATTCCAACACCTTCAACCGGTGTGTAATAGTTGGAGTGAAATTCTCCGCGCATCGTACGAATCATCACCCACGTAATCATCCCCATGCCTAGCAGTACGTGGATACCGTGCAAGCCTGACATGCAATAGTAAAATCCAAAATACAATCCAAGATTAGCGTGCTCGGGTTTTACCAAATCCATATTCAGCATCTGCCCCGGGAAAATTCCCAAGTGAAACTTATGCGTGTATTCAAAGTACTTGATGACCATGAAAATGGCGCCGCATAAAATTGTTGCCGCTAGTGCAAGAACAGCTTTTTTCGGCTGATTTTTCTGATTAAAATAAATCCCTAGTGCCATTGTAAAGGAAGACAAAATCAGTACCAATGTATTTACAAAGCCCAGTTTCCAATCCAGATACTTTGCACCTTCTGCAAACATTTCTGGGTACATGGCGTGATAAATCGCATACCCAACAAATAAACCACCGAACATGAGAATTTCGGTCGCCATAAAAAGCCAAATGCCCTCTTTATTAGACGAGTACTGGTGCACATCGTCTTTGTAATGCATAGCTACTTCAACTCCGTTAACGGTTCTACTTGTACTCATATGGCCCCGCATTCACTGTTGGTTCGACGGCAAAATTATCATGTGGTGGAGGAGTTAATGTCGTCCACTCTAACGTTTTACTACCCCACGGATTGTCTGGTGCTTTTTCACCCTTTTTCAGCGCGCGTAACAAAGTTACTAAACCGATGACAAAACCAATCGCAATCAGCCAAGACCCAAATGTCGAGATTCGATTTAATTGCTGGTACTCAGGAATGTAATCGAAATATCGTCTTGGCATACCTTTGGCGCCCAAAATAAATTGCGGAAAAAAAGTAACGTTGAAGCCAACAAAAATAAATACCCATGACCAAATAGCAGAAAGTTCATGATACATTTTTCCAAACATTTTTGGAAACCAGTAATAAAATCCACCCATAATTGCCATCAATGTTCCACCTACCATGACGTAGTGAAAATGGGCCACGACGAAATACGTATCATGGAAATGCACATCGACCGGTACAACCGCTAACATAATTCCGGTTACGCCACCGATTGCGAATAAAAATAAAAATCCAAGTGCGTAAAGCATTGGTGCTGTGAATTCGATGGAGCCGCGGTACATCGTAGCCAGCCAATTGAACATTTTAATTGCGGTTGGAACTCCAACTAACATGGTTAAAAATGAAAACACGATTCCAGCTATTTCTGACTGACCTGATACAAACAGATGATGTCCCCAAACGAAAAATGAAACTGCAGCGATGCCCAGTGATGAATAAGCAATTGCTGTGTAACCAAAAATAGTTTTCTTTGTAAATGTTGTCATGAGCTCAGAAATAACGCCCATGGCAGGCAAGATCATAATGTAAACCGCGGGATGTGAATAGAACCAGAAAAAATGCTGAAATAAAACTGGATCGCCACCTAACTTCGGATCAAATATTCCGATTCCGAAAACTCTTTCCATTGTTAAAAGTAACAGCGTAATCGCTAAAATCGGAGTCGCTAAAACTTGAATAATCGCTGTTGAATAAAGAGCCCAAACAAATAAAGGGATGCGGTACATAGTCATACCGGGGCAGCGTAACTTGTGAACCGTAACGATAAAGTTTAAGCCCGTTAAAATAGAGCTCATGCCCATGATGAAAACGGCTACTACCATCATGACAACAGAAGTTCCGGTACGAATTGAATACGGCGTATAGAACGTCCAGCCCGTATCAATTTTATTAAAAAATAAAGTCGCGAAAGCTAAGATGGCTCCAGCCATAAGGCAATACCATGACAACAAATTAATCCGCGGAAAGGCGACATCTTTTGCACCAATTTGTAATGGTAGAAAAAAATTTCCTAAAATGGCAGGAATTCCCGGAACGATAACCATGAACACCATGATCGCTCCGTGATACGTCATAATCCTGTTATACAAATCTGCGGGATTCGCATCGCCTTTCACAACAGTCGGCAAATACGAAAGAAAGCTGGCTCCGATTTGCGCATTGCTAGAGAACAACTCTAAACGCAATAGCAAAGCCATGATTCCGCCAACTAGAAAGAAAAACATAACCGAGATAAAATACATAACCCCGATACGTTTGTGATCTAGGGTTGTTAACCAAGACCACAGACCAGAGGACTCATTCAAATAATTTTTTCCAGAAACAGCATTACTCATAATATACCTCTTAATTTAAACCTTTAATATATTCGATCAGGGCAGTTAACTCAGATTCAGATAGTTGACCTTGGTATGACGGCATCGGAGAGGGTCTTGGATAGCCTTTAACAATTCGTGCTTGCGGCTCTAAAATAGATTGGCGCGCATAATTTTCATCAAATTTTCCCGTTGAGCCATCATCAAAAATTTCGTCAGCACCCCATTTTTTATAAAGAGATGGTCCTACCTTAACCGCGTCACTATCAACACTGTGGCACGAAGCGCAGGCCCGAGTTTGGAAATACTTAGCACCCCGCTGTGCTAATGGCAGTGAACCAACCTCAGACTCTTCGGTAAGCCACTTGTCAAAATCTTCCTGTGAGACAACTTTTACTTTGCTTAACATGCCCGAGTGGCTCGTCCCACAAAACTCAGTGCAGAACACATGAAATTCACCTAACTTTTCGGCACGAAACCAAAGCGACGAGTAACGCCCAGGGACCGCATCTTGCTTGATACGGAAACTGGGGATGTAAAATGAATGGATAACGTCCTCAGAGGTTAAAATAATTTTTATATCTTTGTTAACTGGAACAACAAGTTCGACGGCTTTAACTCCGTTTTTGTACTCCATCGTCCAGGCCCACTGCTTACCCGTCACGTGAACTTCCAATGCATTTTTAGGCATCGTTCGCATATCGTGGTACACAACCCAACCCCAAGCAAAAACAAATAAAAAGATAACTAACGGAATAACCGACCATAATACTTCTAAGCGAGTATCGTGAGTGATGTATGGGGTTTTATCCGTGGCAGATTTTCTACGGTATTTAACCGCGAAGTAAACCATGCCGCCGATTAAGATCGCACATGAAATGAAACTGACGACAAGTAAAAATCCATAAAGATTATCGACTTGTTTGGCAATATCAGTGCCTTGTTCCGGCATAAACGTTCCAGCAGAAGCTTGGTTGATCAACATCCACAACGCCATTAACTATTCTCCCTTTTGACTCGAATCCACGCAGGCAGTAACCACAGCATTAAAAACAAAGCGCTGATGGCGGCCCCTACTTGCATAACACGAAAAACTTGCAGTCCATATTTCGACTGATGTCGGTCATACTTAAAACAGTACAACATGACAGAATCAATGATGCTTCCGACTTTTCCGCTGGCTGCTTCATTTAAAGCTAATTTTACGTCGCGTGCCTCGAATTGAATTCCATGTAGGTACCGCGAAATTGTGCCGTCAGCGGAAATGATAATTGCAGCTGAAGCGTGCGACCACTCGCCGGCTTTTTCATTCCAACGAAACTGAAAACCGACCTGCTCCATCAACGCAGTCACAACGGCTTGGTCAGCAGTCACGAAATGCCAGCCGTTTTCAGTGCCGGGCCGATTAAAAATTTTAAGATAATTTTCTTTTTTCTTCGAAGCAACGTCAGCATTTTCTTTGGAATCGAAACTAAAAGCAATGATATCAAACTGGTTTCCTGGTGACCAGTCGACGCTTTTTAATGTGTCAGTCAGGCCATTCAAATGAAAATTACACAGCCCGGGGCAGTTAAAATAAACAGGACTTAACACAATTGGTTTTGGTGTTTTGAAAAACGAAGATAGCGAAACAAGTTGCCCGTCGTCGGAGCGAACTTTCAATGAGAGATCAATTTTCTGCCCTATTTTTTCGGTGATACTAACGCCCTTTAGCTCGTCTGGCATCACAGCAGATGATTTTTCTGGTTCTTTTGCTGTGTAGGCTTCTTTCATACCCGTTGCAGCATTTGACTGCGCAAAGACAGAAGCAGTTGGCAACGCAACAAATAGAGCCATAAGTAAGGTGCTAATAAAAACCAGTTTCACATCTGCCTTTTAATCTGCGCTTTTCGCAAATGTCGCCACGTCATCAGGCTTATCCTGAGATTTATTTTTCGTAATCGTTTCAATCCAATTTAAAACTGCCCACCGCTCGCTAGTATTTAAAATCTGTTTAAAAGAAACCATCTGGCTTCCGTTAATTCCATTTTGTAAAACTTTAAAATGGGCGATAATTCCATCGCCCGCTTTCCATTGGCCTTCGACTAAATTTCGTGAATTTGGAATTCCACCAACTAAATCACCTTTTTGGCCGTGGCACGCGGCGCAGTTGGTTTTATATATTTTTTCTCCTGCGCGTGCGACATCTTCGTTTGGCAACCAGGGCTCCTTCACACTTGCTAGATCAAATTTTATTGCGTCTGCAGGTGTAGGATCGGAAACTTTTTCGTCAAGATAAACACCCTTGTTAATAAAAACTATGTAGAAGAAAAAAATGAAAACGAAACCAACGGAACCGAGCAATGCAACTAAGCCGCCCTGATTGTGATGATCATGATTTTTGGCCATGAGCGAAGACTCCTGCTTGTAAGTAGACTAGTTTGTTCTTTAACCCTTATCTTATAAAGCATTTAACAAAATGTATCAATCCTAAGCTCTGAGAATTGTTATACTTTTGGTGCACGCCCTGTAGGCATTAAAAGCCATGCACTAGTCCGGTCTTCGTTTAGAACTCGACTCGTCAGCCAGTACAAAATAAGCGATACTTTAAGAGTGATAAACGGTTTTATATCTAAGCTGCATTTAGTGTTTTTGCTCGGTTTATGTGTTTTCACAAGCAGCTGCAACAAAGGCTTCACCTTAAAAATTCAGGATCAGGATGTTTTGGCATTTGGGTCCCAAGACACCTGTAACTTTATTACCACAACTGTACTTTCTAATTCCTTGCGCATCTCTTGGAAGTCCGCAACTCCAGTAAACTTGGTTATTACCAAAAGTGTGCCTGCTGAATTTGATACTGAGATATTCGCCGCAGTTGAAAAATGGAACTCTACTTTAGGAAAAAATTTAATCACTGCGGCTCGCGATAATTCGTTTCCCAATGACCCTGGTAACGACCGGGTAAATGCAATTTACTGGTCAACAACGTGGGACACAGACGTCATTCAACAGGCCAGAACTGCAGTTCGTTGGGACATCAGTCGCCTGATCGATGCGGACATCCGCATTAACGCCAAAGATTTTAGCTTTTATAAGACCGCCGATACCGCTCCCCACGCCCAAGTTCATTTAGAAAGCCTACTCGTTCATGAGCTTGGGCATGTCATGGGTCTTGCTCACATAAATGAAAATCAGAGCGTCATGCAAACTTACCTGTTATCTGCAACCACACGGAATCAACCCGGAGCCGTCGATGTGCGCTCAATGAAATGCGAGTATTGATGAAAAAATTATTAACGCTTTTTGTAATTCTGGATATCATTTTCGTCGGATTAATTCTGCAGGTTTTGTCTAAACCTAAGCTGCAAAATATTGAGCGAAATGTTGCCACGACGGACACTCCAGCGAAAGAAAGTATTTATGACAACCTAACTGCGGGGCAGAAAAATAAATGGCAGCTTATTGAAACGTTTAAGTTTGAAATTACCGCAAGCTCTGTAGCATTGAGGACCGATAAACTTCAGATGATCTGTGAAACCTCAACCTCGATTGAACTTCAGTTTTCAGCACAAAATATTGCAGTCGCCGGAACCCCACCTATTATTTCTCATACCTATTTTTGTGACTCTATAGGCGAAGATCAGGCTCGCAACACCCTGCTGACAGCACTCGTTGATTTTCGAAAAATTCAGCAACAAAAAAAAATAAGCCTTGTCGGAAGTGAATTAAAGGGACAACAAATTTATTCAGATGAGGAATTTCCAAGCCGTTGGAAACTAACAGCAGTTGCTGTTCGCGGACCAAATAATTTTACGATTAATGAATATGAAATTGAAAAAGTTTTAGCTGCTTCTTTTGACTTCGAGTTGCCTATTTCTGCAAAATAATTTGATCAGTAACTTGAATGTCTTCAGACTTCATGACCGGTGATGCATTATTCTTATTAACTTTTTTATTTTTAACATCGACGCTTTTGGGAGCCATGCCTTCTGAGGTTTGACCGTATTGGCTTTTAATTTTCGCATTTAATCTTTTTAAACGGCCCTCTAGAGTCATTTTACTTTCCATTTTTTGAATCGAGGCCGGGTCAATACGCTTGTAAACACGCCCCGGGGCTGCTCCTTTTTCCGGGAATTTTGTTTCAAAGTCAGAATTAAGATTATTGTAATAATTTATCACGCGGATTAATTCGATATGAGCTTCTTTTAGAGCTTCAATTTTTGCAGCTAGTTCGGCACCTTTTAATCGGGATTTTTTTTCAATCAAAGCCTCGACTATTTTTTCCTGATTCTCAACTTTACTCCGAGCAGTGATCAATTGACTTTGCACTGCCATCCACTGCTCAGACTGCTTTCCTGAGAAATCCGCTGGCGGTAATGCATTCGCGGGTTCGTCGGCCTGAGCCTGTGCCCCAGCACTTTGGCTTAAAACAAGACACAGCACGAGACCAAAGCTACTCCAAAACATGTTGCGTCCATTTCAAATCAAAATCTAAGAAATAAATTCGTTTATATAAAACAAACGCTTGAACTGGATTCAATTTTTCTAAAATAATATGGCCGTTTCGAAGTTTTTTCATAACGTCATTCGCGTCCCAGCCAAATCGGCTGTCCGTAATAGTTTCTTGGAAAGCTTTCATATCTTCTTTTGAATCCAATCCATTGATTTCTAGAGTGTAATTTAATGCTGTAATTTGCACTTCAGAGTTTCCAAAGTCCGAAATCTGTTGTGCCAAATCTCCAAATGCCGATGGCTCGGTCAGAGATTCGATCTGTGTTTCTGGCATTGCATCTGGCAGCATTTCTCCGAAGCTTACCATAGGAGCCTCCACGGACTCGTTTGAAAACTCGGGGTGACCTTCAAAATTGACAAAATACACTGCTTGGCATTTTGGACACGTAAAAAGGGCGCCATAATTACGCTCAAGAACTTCAACTTCCTCTTGGCAATTAGGACAAATCACTTTTTAACGCCCCTTTTGCTTACGTCGATCGGCTCGATTCATTGTGCGGGCGGGCTCATTGCGGTTCGGGCCCGCAGTCATGCGTCTTTTCACCGGCATTTCAGGGCCTGCATTGTTTTGCTCGATTGAAAAGTCACTAGCAGGTTCGCCCGGAGACGAATAATTTAACTCATCCATTTCCAGGTCCTGTGGTCGCATTTTTTCTAGGGTCTCTTCCATTCCCTCAGCTACAAGTTGCACGCGCATCATTTTTTCAACGGTATCTGCTTTAAGAGTATTATTCAGAAATTCAAATGCCTTGAAAGCTTCTTTTTTATACTCTATCAACGGGTCTTTTTGGCCGTAAGCCCGCAAATTAATACCCTCTTTAACTTTGTCGATTGTATAAAGATGTTCTTTCCACCGCTGATCAATTGCATTGAGCATTATCATTTTTGAGATCTGATCAAAAAATGGACCCATCGATTTTTTTTGATGGTCAAAAATCTTTTTAACTCGGCTTTGAATGTCATTCTGAATAGTCTCTGCGGACAGTGCGGTAGTTAGCTCTAATTTAAAACCAAACAAGGCCATCAATGAATTATTTAACCCATCAAAGTTCCAGTCCTCTTTTTTAACTCCTTCAGGCATGTGCGTGTCTAATATAACGGATACAACATCGCCTAGCATATCGAGCAGTGACCGCTCGATATTTGTGCCATCTAAAATCTGGCGGCGCATTTTATAAATGGCATTTCGCTGCTGATTCATCACATCGTCGTAATCGAGCAAGTGCTTACGGATATCGAAGTGATGCCCTTCGACCTTACGCTGGGCTCCTTCGATCGCATTTGTAACCATTTTGTGAGTTATTGGTTCGTCTTCTGGAATATTTAACATTCCCATAATCTTTTGAATTCGCTCACCGTTAAAAATACGCATTAAATTATCTTCTAGCGAGAGATAAAAACGCGATTCGCCCGGATCACCTTGGCGCCCTGAACGGCCCCGCAACTGATTGTCAATACGACGAGACTCATGCCGTTCGGTTCCAACGATATACAACCCGCCGGCTTCAACCACATCTTTCTTTTCGTCTTCGCACTGCTTTTTAAACCGTGCAGTTGCATCAATGAATTCAGCGCCTTCTTCGGAGCCCACAGATTTTTTAGCCATAACTTCTGGGTTTCCACCCAGCATAATGTCAGTTCCACGACCCGCCATATTTGTAGCGATGGTCACAGACCCTTTACGTCCTGCTAAAGCAATAATTTCAGCTTCGCGCTCGTGATGTTTTGCATTCAGAACGTCGTGGCGCACGCCCTCTTTTTTCAGCCATGCCGACAGAGTTTCAGACTTTTCAATTGAAGCTGTACCCACCAAAACAGGTTGTCCTTTTGCATGGCGTTCTCGAATGTCAGAGGTGATTGCTTTGTATTTAGCTTTTTCAGTTTTGTAAACAATATCTTCCACATCATTACGCCGGATCGGTTTGTTTGTTGGAATGACATAAACATCTAAGCTGTAGATTTTTTTAAATTCAACGGCCTCAGTATACGCAGTACCAGTCATTCCAGAAAGCTTATCATACATTCGAAAATAATTTTGAAAGGTGATTGTTGCTAGCGTCTGATTTTCATTTTTTACCTCAACGCCTTCTTTGGCCTCGATGGCTTGGTGTAGCCCGTCGCTCCAACGACGCCCCGGCATCAAGCGGCCGGTAAATTCATCTACGATAATAATTTCTCCATCTTTTATCATATATTCCACGTCTAATCTGTACAGGTGGTGAGCCCGCAATGCTTGGTTAACGTGGTGTAAAAGTTCAATATTCGCAGGGTCATAAAGATTATCTAATTTTAATAATTTTTCGACTTCTAAATTTCCATCATCAGTTAACGTTGCTGATTTTGATTTTTCTTCCATCGAAAAATGCACATCTTTTTTCAAAAATGGAATTATTTTATTAATCGCATAGTATTTATCAGTTGAAGCCTCAGCAGGCCCTGAAATAATTAACGGGGTTCGGGCTTCATCAATTAAGATAGAGTCACATTCATCAACAATTGCAAAATGCGGTACGCGCTGCACATATTCAGCTAAATCAAATTTCATATTATCACGCAGATAATCAAAGCCCAATTCGTTGTTTGTCACGTAGGTAATATCCGAATTGTAGGCGGCTCTTCGTTGCTCGTCTGTTAAACCATGTACAATCGTGCCAGTTGTCAGCCCGAGCCAATTGTAAAGTTGCCCCATCCATTCACAGTCGCGAGTCACGAGGTAATCATTCACACTGACAACGTGAGCGCCTTTACCAGATAACGCATTTAAATAAGTTGGTAATGTTGCAACCAAAGTTTTTCCTTCACCAGTACGCATTTCAGTAATTGATCCTCGATTTAAAACAATACCGCCGATCAGCTGCACATCGTAATGCCGCATTCCTAAAACGCGCTTCGAAGCTTCGCGACAAACGGCAAATGCTTCGGGTAAAATCAGATCAACTGTTTCACCTTTTTGTAATCGCGCTTTAAATTCTGGAGTTTTTGCTTTCAACTGCTCGTCCGTTAAGGACTGCATTTTTGTTTCGAAGGAATTAATGAGATCCACCGTTGGTTGAATCTTTTTCATTTCTCGTTCGTGTCTTGTACCGAATACTTTTGCGACTAATTTTTGTATCATAGCTAGCTAGAATAATCCTTGTCTTAGCACTCGGCAAGACTTGCCAAGTTAACTGACACCCTTTGGACAGGCCATTGGTCCTGCCAAGCGAATAAGCTACTTTTGCGGCGCAAACTTTAACTGGCGATAGCCCTCGTAAATGCTGATTGCGACTGCAGTGGCTAAATTCAAGCTACGAACGGGACCAGTCTGCGGAATTGTTACTGCCTGATCTTTATTTTTATTAATTATTTCAGGCGGAAGCCCCTTAGTTTCTTTGCCAAAGACCAACCAGTCCCCTGACTGAAAAGGAACTTCATAAAATGTTTTTGACACCTTGGTAGTAAAATAAAAAACTCGCTGTGGATTTTGAACGGTATTAAACCAGTCTTCTATAGTGGGATAATAAAACCATTTCAGATGCTGCCAGTAATCAAGGCCTGCTCGCTTTAACTGAGTATCGTTTATTTCAAAACTCATCGGTCCAACGAGGTGCAATTCGCAGTTTGTACCCACGCAGGTTCGCCCGATGTTTCCGGTGTTTTGTGGAATCTCTGGCTCAATAAGCACAATTTTAAAAAGTGGTGTGGTTTCCATCAAACTAGATGGTTATAAACGTCTTTTCCTAAAGAACTCAATGCTAATCGTCGCCCTTTGTCCACGATGAGCTCTAATTTCATAAGTTCTCGGTACAGGGATAAATCTGTGATCGGAATAATGTCGCGACCCTTGGCAGCGCCAAGTTTGAGTACGTAGGCTCGCTGCCTCTCTGTTAATTGCTGTGTGAGCGGTGGAGTTTCAGTCAAAGATTCTTTCCAAAAGCCGCCTGCAATCAGCGTCGCGTTTTTAGAAAGCTTTTTTGGATTAAAAATATAAACATGGGCTTGATCGAGCTGGCCGGAAATCTTTTTTACAGTTTTCAAAATACGCTGATGAACGCCTTTGGCAGCATCAGAAAAGTGCACTCCATGAAAAGAATCCATTAGACTGACCAAAGTTTCATCTATTCTTATTTCGATGAGCTGTCCAAAA
>JAYUTU010000222.1:0-5156 GCA_043754975.1 Bdellovibrionales bacterium
AAATTGGCGGAGAAGGTGGGATTTGAACCCACGGTAGCTCTTTTGGAACTACGGGTCTTTAGCAAAGACCTGGTTTCAGCCACTCACCCACTTCTCCGCTAGCAAAAAATGATGTAGTTTAAAGGGCTAAGTCAGTAAGGTGCCATAGCGCTTTTACAGAATCAAGGGATGGCATCACACGGGCCTTGATTTTAATGGCCCCTTTCTGTAGAAGATGAGTTCGATCAAGTCCTACGATGCACTCGTAGCTCAGCTGGATAGAGTACCTGACTACGAATCAGGTGGTCAGAGGTTCAAATCCTCTCGAGTGCACCAACTTTACTCACACCATTTTACGTTGTTTTCGTCTTTCGGAGACCAGCTTATTTTTTAAGTTCAAAGGCAGCTTTTCACTGCAGGCATACCAGGCGTCTGGCCGAATTTTCTTTAAATTGTCTTTAATAAATTTAATAGTTTCAAGTGGATAGACACTGTAGATCTCGCGCACTGTCCAGCCAACACCTTTTTGCACATAATATTCAGGCGCACCCAAATGCGGTTTTACCATGGATATGGCATAGCGAAAACTGCAGTGCTTGCGCCGAAGCCTCGCGTAATAAAAAATTCCAACCATCGAGCACCGTCGTAGCCAGGGGTTTTTGTGCAGGCTCCAATTCTTGTATGTTGGAATCAAAAGTTTCGGAGAAATCTCAAAAATTCGCGCAAAAATTCCGCACAGAGTGTCGGACTCGGCCCAGTTATCAATCTGATCGGCCCAGGACGTAATTCTTTTAGCAAAGTGCACCAACTGTTCTCCGCTCAGGCCCTCTAGCCAATGCAGCGCCGTAATTTTAATTTCAAAAACAGTCGAGTTTCTCCACACGTTTTCAAAATGATCAAACTGCGTTTCAACTGGCAGATTAAAAAACCAAACTTCATTTTTTAAAACCGAGCGCACTTGGGGAAAGCTTAAATTCCAAAAAATAAGTTTCGATTCTCCGCCGCCAATGTAATCCTCTGCGACGAATTTTATTTTTCTTTTTAAATTTCGAAATTGACTCAACTCCCTAGTTAAATGGCGCTGTAAATTAAATTTTTTCTTCATCGTTTGTCCTAACGGGTTTGCTTTTTTCTGTCATCCTTCTATGATAAGGCCATGAAACAAAAACTAATAATAATAAAAGTTGTACTTCTTGTCTGCAGTTTAGGAATGGTCATCGCTGCGATGCAAATATTTTCCTCGAGCAGTTTTAAAGACGGTGTTAACCAGCTATTTGCTAGCGATACCTCTCAGACTATGCGCTGGTGCCCAGATCACGTGGTCGATTTTCAATGGCAAGATACAAACCTTGCGCCAGCGGCACAAGCCAAGTGGTCACAAGCAAAGCCAGAGCAAATTAAAAAAGCATTTTGTTCCATCACCATGGATTCCGGCAAAACAAACGCATCAGATCAGTTAAATCTAAGCCAGCTGCAATTCAAGCCTCTGCTTTTGGCCCAGTCCGCAGAAGCTAAAACTGCGCTTTTAGAGTGGAACCCCGAGTCTAAGGCTTTCCGTGTTCAAGGCATGCTATTTAAATCTGCAAGCCTAAGTCGAGAGCTTCTTGACGATCCCAAGTGATTTCGTTAGGTTGTAGCTTCGTTCAGATGTAGCTCAGTTGGTAGAGCAAGCGACTGTTAATCGCTTGGTCGCAGGTTCGAGTCCTGCCATCTGAGCCATTTTTAATTTTACAAATACCGGGAACCACCCGGTTTTTTTGTTTTTGGATTAAAATTTGGTGCAGAATGTTCGTGAGTAATTCCCGATATCTACAACGAGGGGTAGCGGGTGGGATTTTTGGTGGGGGAAGAGGGGGTTTTTTCGGAGATTCCCAAAAAGAAATTCCTGTCAAATAGAGAGGAGCCAGAATGAAAGACAAAACTGCTGATCAACTCGTCTCTCAACTTTGGCATCACATCAGAAATCAAGAATGGGATCAAGCCAAGGAATTGTTGTCGGAAGATTTTGAAGCCTACTGGCCACAATCAAATGAGAAATTCAATCGCGATAATTTTATCGAAGTAAATCGCACTTATCCTGGCACACACAAAATCGAAATTATGAATGTTCATAGCGAGCACGATCAATGGGATCGCGTCGATACCGTAATTTCAGAAGTGTTCATCAAATCAACGACGCCAGAAGGAAAAGAGGTTGAGCTCTTTGCCATGTCAATTTTTGAGGTTGAAGATGATGGGGAAGTTTTGATCAGATCTACTCGTGAATATTGGGCTGAGAAATATCCAGTGCCTGAATGGCGGAAGCACTTGTCTGAGCCTTACGAGGTTATAAAATGAACTTATCGAAGCTGGATTTGAAAATTGAGCTGTCCCCATCCCAACTAATGCGAGCAGAAGAGTGGCTTCATAATTTTTATTCCAAGTGCAAATCGAGAATGAGTGATCCATTTGTTGAAGATGGTTTTTTGAAAATTAGCTCTGCAGATATTTACAACTTTTTAATTGAAATTGAATGTCGGTGGGAAAACGAACTCGACTTGTTTCGCTTAAAAAGCGCTTCATTAAAAGAAATTGAAAAGCTTGGTTGTCGTAAGAGAGATCCAACTTTAAAAAATCATTATGTCAGCACTCTGGATTCACTTTTTAACTTCAAGCTTTGATGAACTCTCTCGAGCTATACTTATGTCTTCAAAACAGCAGCACACCTATGCTGAGTAAATCAAAAGCCGAGCTTATGACCCTCCTAAATTTATTTGATTTGAGTTTTAGGCACAAATGACGATAATAGGGAATCATGTGCCTACATTTGTCTTTCTTTTATTCTAGCTCCCTTCAAACCACCCCATAGGGGTCAATAAATCGTTCTGTCCCGCACGGGACCAACAAACAATATTTTTGTCCAAATTTATTAACGATTGATGCGATCAATCCATTTCTGGATTTGCATCTGAAGGGAATTTTTATGTCTTATCAATTTGATCACCGGCTGTTGGCCGATGAAATGGAGATCTTTTTCTTTGACGAGGAGATCGGCGCAGGTTTGCCAGTTTGGTTACCCAATGGTGTAGCTATTCGTGACCAGTTGGAGAGTTTCGTTAAAGAACTTGAACGTCTTGGCGGTTATCAACGCGTGGTGAGCCCACATCTGGGTCGCCAAGACTTGTACGAGAAATCGGGTCACCTAAGCTGTTTTAATGAAAATATGTATCCGCCGATTCATTGGCAAAAAGACGGTGATGAGGAGAAAAAAAGTTTCTATTTGAAACCGATGAACTGTCCTCATCATCACAAAGTCTTTTCTGCTTTACCAAGAAGCTATCGTCATTTGCCGTTAAGGATTGCTGAGTACGGTCAAGTTTATAGATTTGAGCCGAGTGGCTCGCTTCGTGGGCTTAGTCGTGTTCGTGGTCTTTGCCAAAACGACGCCCATATTTATATTGATCCCGCCGACTCGTTAAAGGAAGTCCTGTGTGTCTTGGACTTGCACGAAGAATGCTACAAAAAGTTGGCGCTGAAGGGCTACCGCTATCGACTGTCGCTTCGTGATTCGTCAAGACCAAGTGACTTTCAGGGGGATGAAAACAAATGGGTTGAAGCAGAATCTATTTTGAGAAAAGCATTACTTGAGAGGGGACTCGAATTTTTTGAGGCCGTCGGAGAGGCTGCATTCTATGGGCCTAAAGTTGATGTGCAAATGAAAATGGGTTCGGGCCAGGAAGAATCTATTGCTAGTGTTCAGCTTGATTTTTTGTCGGCAGATAGATTTAATCTCGCCTATTCGGCAAGTTCAGGTGAACAAGTACGTCCGTGGATAATTCATCGAGCCCCACTCGGCAGCCATGAGAGATTTGTTGCTCTACTATTAGAGTATTTTGACGGCCAACTGCCAGGATGGCTTTCACCAATTCAAGTGATGCTCTTGCCATTGTCTGACCGTGAAAGTGATGAGTGTCGCAAAATTCAAGACGCATTGATGAAGGCGGGGATTAGGGTCAAAGTCGATGAAAGTCAGGGCTCACTTTCAAAGCGGGTTTTATTTGCCCATAAGTATCGACCTTTTGCCAAATTGATTGTCGGTCCCAAAGAGGTCAGTTCTGGCATTTTAAGGCTTGAGTTCAGAGATGGCAAAAAGGAAGGCAATATAAACAGTATTATTAATATACTAAAGGAGTCTTGTTCGATGCCTTGACGATGTAGAACGGGGTGGTAGAGACCCGCTTCATTTTAAGAAATCGTTGATTCAAATTTATTGAGCTAGTCCAGACCCAGGAATTTTTTAAGTTGAGGCAGTCTCTCTCTACTTACTAAAACCTGAGTCTGGGCTTTATCAGATAAAATTGCCGTGTATTTGCGATCACCCTCACGTTTTAACTCTTTGAGATATTTGATGTTGATAATCGCACCACGGTGAACTCTGACAAAAATGTTTGAATCCAGCCTCGCATAAATAGATTCAAGCGAATCATCTGAAAGAAGTTCGCGCCCATCTACAATTAGCGAGGTATAATGGTCTCGCGATACTGCGACCGAAATTGTGCTGGGATCAAAAACTTCGTACTTTGAACCGATCTTGACAGCAAGCCGAGTTGGATTCCCTTTGGCTTGTAGATTTGAAAGCAATGAATCGAGAGAGACTTTTTCTTTCAGAAGTGATTTGCGAACTTTTTCGATTGTGAAGTCTAACCGAGAACTATTTATTGGCTTCACCAAATAATCTATTGCGCTTGACTCAAAAGCAGCGAGTGCGTGTTCATCGTAAGCCGTAACGAATACAATAAGGGGCCCATTGACACCGAGAGTTTTGGCGACTTCAAGGCCGTTCAACTCGGGCATATCAATATCAAGAAATACAATGTCGGGCTTTTTTTCTTCGATGTCAGACAGTGCAGCCAACCCGTCGTGGGATTCGCAAACAACATCAATATCAGAATAGGCTTTCAATAGTTTCTTCAGACGATCAATGGCGGGAATTTCATCGTCAACAACAACAGCTCTAATCACACATAGCCTCTTTCAATGGAATATAAATGCAAGCTGCTGTTTCATTTTTTTCATTTCTGGCAAAACTGAACTTGGAATCCTCGCCGTACTTTAATTTTACGCGGGACTCACAATTTGAAATCCCTGTGCCTGTTCCCGTTGATGGCTTCTCAAAATTAATGCCGACACCGTTATCC
>JAYUTU010000223.1:0-11827 GCA_043754975.1 Bdellovibrionales bacterium
AGGCACCAGCATCGTTTAGGACTTCGGCTTCAAATAAATTTAAGCGATTCGCTAATATCGTATTAGTTAAAAATCCTAGGATCGTACTTGAAGATTCAACCGTCCAATACATGACGCAATTAGAATTCAAACTATGTTTAGGATGTGCTTGGTCGTGATAGTTACTTGTTAAGGGCACACCATTGTTCACAAATCCAATCACATGTCCCAATTCGTGAACGATAGTTCCTTGCTCAACATAACGCTGATCGATCGGGGTGCCGCCAACGCTGGTAACGACATCCTTAAATACAAAAGCAAAACTATATCCAGAAAAGTGCACACCTAAAATTCCCGAATTGCCTTCAAACAACCCGTTTACAAAAACAACTGTAACCGTAGCTTTGTTATTCGTAACGACTGTATCCGGCGAAACACTCGCACCTAAAGCAATCAACTCAGACGCCGTCCACGTCGTTTTCCCTTGATCAGAAATTTGAGTAAAAGCGCCTACTGTTTTAGGAACTGTAATGACCCGGCCTACGTGATTTTGAAAAATAGCCTGATAACTTGATTGCGTAATATCCCAAGTCTCATTTGTGGTTAAACCGATCGTGCCAGTATAAGGGGTGGCGCCGATTTCATAAACCACTTTAACAATGAATTCATTATTAGAGTCTAAAAAAATTTGACGAGCTAAATTATTTTGTGCCTGAGTATTCGAATCGTTATTCGTGGCGTTTTGACAACTATCAAAAAATAATATGGCAGCTGTGACAAGTATAAAATTATTTATAAAGGTAGATTTCATAATCCCTAATATAAATGATACGAGGGTCATTTAAAACAAATTATTCATTTTTAGTTCGTTGGTCTTGGGTTTCTGCAAAATTTTGTAATGCATTTTAATAGCGTGTTCCGATTGATTGGCTTACTAACGTGATCGTCAAAACCACTTTCTAAACACAGCTGCCGCTCTTCTTTAAGGGCATGTGAAGTTAAGGCTATAATAGGTATCTTGTAACCATTCTTTCGCAGTTCTGCTGTCGTTTCATAGCCATCCTTGATCGGCATTTGAATGTCCATAAGGATAATATCATATTTTCCGTTGAGCATTTTCTGAAGTGCAATTTCGCCATTTTCTGCAATATCCACGTGCGCACCCGCCATCCGTAAAAGCAGACCAACTAGAATTTGATTATCAACCGTGTCCTCAGCAACCAGAACCCTGATTCCATCAAGCTTAAATTCGGAGTCTCTGGAATCCGTCGGAGAAGCTATTTGAATTTTGCTTTCTTCGCCCACTACTCCGTAAGAAGATTCTGAAAGTGGGCCTGGATCAATCGTGATTGTGAACGTGCTGCCTTTTTCTGGCGTGCTTTTCGTAAGAACGACATCCCCGCCAAGAAGGACAGCAAGACGTTTTGCCAACACGAGGCCCAATCCCGTACCGCCAAATTTTCGTCTCGTCGAAATATCGGCCTGAGAAAAAGGCCGAAATAATTTACTTGCCTGCTCTTTGCTGATTCCTCGCCCTGTATCCTGAACCACAAAAGCCAAATCACTGGATTCGTTATTTTTTTGCAGAAGCTTGAGCGTTACTTCCACGGAGCCACGTTCGGTGAATTTAATTGCATTTCCGATGATATTCATCAGAATTTGTTTGAGCCGCAAAGGATCAGTCTTAATGATTTGCGGGATATTTTTTTCGAATGAAATATTGAGTTTAATCCCTTTTTCTGCGGCTTTTAAGCCGAGCAAAGAAATATCCGTGATAATCTCTTTGACTGCAGTCTCGCGCCGCTCAGTTTCTAACTTTCCAGCTTCAACTTTTGATATATCAAGGATGTCATTAATAATTTGCGAAAGAAGCTCTCCGTTACGTTTAATAGCTTCAATGAAATTTACTTTTTCTGAAATGCTGATTTCAGGATTTATAAGAAGTTCTGAAAACCCTAAAACAGCGCCAAGCGGTGTTCGGATTTCGTGGGACATGTTAGCCAGAAAGGCACTCTTGATTTGATTGGCAGAGTCTGCAGCTAACTTTGCTTTTTCAAGTTCCTCAGTTCGCTTCTTGACTCGTTCCTCTAATTGCTCGTTTAACCGAGTGAGTTTATCGGCAATACTTTTTCTTTCTGTAATGTCATGGAGAAAAGCAAAGAAAAAAGAATGACCACCCTGTCTGACGGCATTAATGGTGATTTCAACTGGAAACTCGCTACCACTTTTATTGAGTGCAGAAAGCTCGAGACGTTTGCCTAACACGGGCCCCTCACCTGTAGCCAAAAACTTTTTTAAACCATGATTATGGGCCTGCCTGAATGCAGCTGGAATTATAGTTTCGGCTAATGTACGACCTAGAACTTCTTGTTTTGACCATCCAAAGATAGTTTCTGCTCGGAGATTCCAGTCGGTAATAAAACCCTCGTCATCCATAGCAATAAATGCGTTATAGGCGGCATCAAGAATCGAGCGAAAACGCTCATTACTCAGTCGTAATATTTCCTCACTCGTTCTTAATTGTTCAATTGATTCTTGAAGCTGACGACCTCGGAGAAAAATTTCTGCTTGCATTTTTTCAGCATGTGCTTGCAGCGACTCGGCGACTTTCTTTTGCTCAATGTCCTTTTGCTCGAGATGAACAAATTCTGTCACGTCTTCAACACGATGAATGATATGCGATATTTCGCCCGAAGCATCTAAAACAGGGGAATTAATTGGGCTCCAAAACCGCACTTCAAAGTCTCCGCCTTTCGAATCAGGACGGCGAATGTCATACTTTTGAACCGTCATTGTGTCGGAGGATTTCTTCTGAATGACTAGATTTAGTGAAGCCAATAAGTTTGCAACACCCGCAGCCTTTGGATCTTTTGGATTGTCGGGAAAAACATCAAACAATCCGCGACCAAGAATTTCATCTCGATTTGTCATTGTGGCACGCAGGTACGCATTGCTGGCCGCCACAATAGTAAATTGCGGAGAATTTGGAAGTAAAACTAGATACAATCCTGGGCAAGACTCAAACAGGCTTTGGAAACTGAGTTGTGATGAGTTGTTGTTTTGTTGCTTCAGCCATCACTCCTCTGTTGTTAAAGTTAAAGTTAAAGTTAAAGTTAACTTTTTAACTGGTTGAATCCCGTTTTTTTCAACCGAAACTCGTTTATTTCATATATCATTTAAGACCACAAGTAAATTTAAGTAATCCAGAACATTTTTAGTGTTTGATTTGTAGACAAAATGCGAATGAAAAAGTAATTTTTTAGCATGAGCAAAAGGAAAATCGCAATTTTATTTACAGTAGCAGTGAGCACTTCAATTTTAGTAATAATTCTTTTAAATCCAAACCGATCCATTGTATGTGACGACTTTCTTGGGGGTCGACTCATGTCCGATGCAACTCGAGGAATTCAGTGTGAATGTGCTGGTTGGAAATTATATTTAAAACACGATGCGCCTGCTGATGGCCGCGATCTTAGTCTTTGTCTAGGGCTTATAAAAAAAAGTGTCATGATACGATAAAGAGTCGTCACTTGCGCAGGGGGCTGCAAAAGGGCTGGGATGCTTAATTCCCTTTACGCTTACCCCAAGAGGGGCCCACATTTGAGTTATTTTCGTTTCGGTCTTTGTGCAATTGAAATTTGCGCCGAGAAGCTGCTGTAGCCCCAGAATTTTGCTCCTGCATTTTACGATTGGTTAATTCAACAAGAAGACTGTTTTTTGCGGCTGTTTTTTTCATGGGTGTAGGCATAGCATAAAAATCGGAATTGGGAACCAGAGTTTTACCCAGCCAGGCACTTTACCTGGCAACTGGTCAATTTTTATAGAGTTTAGGCTGCAACTACTGGCACGTGTAGGCACTGATCCCAGTGGCTTCTGCTAGCGGCTTCACAGTAACAAGTTTATCAGAAATCAAATTCAGGTACTGGCTGGTGGTGGTATCGCTGAGATTTCGGAATGTAATAACCATGCTTTGGTTGCTTTCGCCAGCTGTTACGACTTCCCAAGCGGATCCGTTGATAACACATTTTTCCGGAGCTGAATTGGGTAATACTAAATCGTATCTGTAGTTGCCACCTGGCTGTGGGGGTGTTGCATTCCCGTCAGCAGCTAAAGTTAAATTGCCAGTCAAACGATTTTCATTATTGGAAAAATCGAAACTAAATTTTAGTGCGCAGTCTTCAGCACCTTTTCTAAAAGCAATGGCTTTTACTTTTCCAGTTGCGATCAGATTATTTAAATTGAGCTTCATGACTTCAGAATTTAAACGCAATTTTTGTGGGGTCGGGCATACGGTTTTTGAAAGCTGGTCGATACGATACTCGTCAACTGGGATCGGATTCAGATTTTCAACGCCTTCGCCGTTCTTTATTCCGCAAGCTGAAAAAACGCCGGCAGTGACAATTAGGGCTAACAGGCGGGTTGTGGTTTGAGCTTTCATAAGAATCTCCTTCAATTAAAGCATTTAAAACACGTGATAAAGGCCGTAACTATTTAGAAATGCAATCACAGGACCCAGCAGCACCACATAAACAACTACATAAACAACTACAGTACAATTCCACCATCGTATCACTATGACTCAATAGATTTTTAGCATGACTGATGAATTTATAGTTTGTCATCTCGCTGTTGGCTGTTGGTGCAGCGTGCCGACAGTAAACACCGGGCTAAAAGCATCACAATAGTCTATCATCGGACTAATATTTATGACAGACACACCAGCCAAGATTATTTTTGAGCGACTTTCATTTACTGGTAAAATTCATTTGATTTTGTCAGATGCAGAGTTGCGCACTCATGCTGCTGAGTTACGGCGTGCTTGTGCTTTCGGTTTTGATACTGAAACAAAACCTAGCTTTAAAAAAGGCGACGTTTTTAAAGTGGCGCTGTTGCAGCTGGCAACGGAATCAGATGCTTATTTGATCCGACTGCATTTTATAACTGATTTTCAAATCTTAAAAGAAATTTTTGAAAATGAGCAGGTTGTAAAAGTTGGAGTGGCTATTCGCGATGATCTGAAGCTTTTGCAAAAGGCATTTTCGTTTACACCTAAAAATTTTATTGAACTGCAAGAGCTTGCGAAAAAAAAGGGGCTGACCCAGTTTGGTTTGAAAGGGATGACTGAAGAGGTTTTGCAAGCTACTCTGACCAAGGGTCCGAAAATGACGAATTGGCAGGCTGCAGTTTTAACTGAATCGCAAATGATGTATGCTGCAACAGACGCATGGATTGGTTTAATGCTGTACCAAAAAATTATCTAAGGGTGATCTGATGAAAAAAATGTGGTTCCTGAAAATTATTATAACGACTACTGCAGCAACTCTTATTTTCGCAAACCCTGTGCATGCTCAGCAGCTTTCCGCCGGCTTATGGAAAGTTAAGACCATCTTTAAATTAAACGGAATTGCTTTGCCGACAACTGAAGATGAAGATTGTATTTCAGCGACTGAGGCAAAAGACGTCAAAGGCACTGTAACAAAAGAGCTTAAGCGCAATGATTGTGAAATAAAATCATGGAAAGTTAGCGGCAAAAATTTAGAGGCCACCATTGCCTGCAGTCGTGCCGAGATTGAAGCCGAGGGCAATTTAAAAGGGCAGTTCACAAAAAAAAGTTATCAGCTTTCGGGTGACGCTACAGGAACTTTTCAGGGCGTGATACCCTCAACGGCCACACTTCAGTTAAGTGGATCCTGGGTTAAAGCCTGCACTCCAGCGACGAAGTAGCCGAATAAAAATTATTAAATACCATTAAATATTCAGGCAGGTTTAGCCAGTTCCCTTTGATTTTATGTAAGCAATTAAAATCTCTGAGTTTGCGTTAAGCCGCAGTATTTCATCGTGTGTGCCACCAGCATCGGGATGAAATACCCGCGACAGCTTCTTTTTTGCAGCCGCAACGCTTTGTGCATCCAGTGGTAGTTCCAGATTAAAGCCATTGTCGGCAAAAAAATACAAGGCCTGACGAACTAGGCGTGGGGGTTCGGCGACGGCTTCAGTTTTATTAGTTTTTTTATTTTTTTTAAATTCCTGCGCCCGCAGTTTTTGTTTTTGGTACTGAATCTTTCGGTATTCAGCTTGCCGAGCTGCCATCAGAGTAACAGAGCTGCTCGGTTGTTTGATTTTATCTACAGTGCTGTAACTACTTTTAGTATTAGGGCTACTGTTTTTATTAACGTGACTAACTGCTTTTTCAATTTCTTTTTTTCCATCTAAAAAGTCAGGGTAGTCAGATTCGGTTTTTAAAAGCGTGGCCCAGATATGCTTGCAAAGATTTCCTTTTTTTGCTGCTGGGCACGTGCAGTCAGCTGAAATTAAGTTGCTGCCAACAGACGGTGATTTAAGAGTTATTTTAAATGGTGTTGTTCCACGAATGTAGGCCTGAACTTCGGTGTCTGATGGTTTTGACGACGTCATTTTGCCGCTTGCAAAATAAGTTCTACCGGCGTGACGGGTTTCTGCTTTAAAAAAATGTTCCCAGTTTGAAATAGGTATAAAAGACTCCTGTTTTAGGACAGCGTACTCGATTTTTGGCAGGTTCTCAAAATGTTAATTTTTATCCACAACCGGAAGCAGATGGCCACGTTTAGTCTGCTGCTTCTTTTTGATTGCGAGTCGCTGCATTTGCGCCAAGGCAATGAGAATTTTAAATCGATTATTTTTATTCTTGTCAGTGCCAATAACCGCGTTGACAAATAATTCAGACCCGGAATTTAAATCCGTTAAAAATTTTGTATTCGCCTTAGATTTTTTAAGTGTCATCAGTTTTCCGTGGCTTGCGATGCAGACGCTGTGATCGCTTAGCTGAGCCCACAGTACGGGATTTCTCGGATCAGCCTGTATCCAATCCGTGCGCTTTAATGAAATACTTTTAGTGGCTAATGGAACACTTTTAAAACCATTTTTGGAACTCAGTGTAAGCCACTTTTTTAGAAACAGATCATCTATTTCTGCTTCTGATAACCGAGAGATTTTTTGAGCCGTGCGTTGCATAAGAGGCGGTGCGTGCCGGATCTGGCCTGTGGAACTGATTTGGTTCCTGTACGGAATTAATTTCCTCGTGCTGTCGTGCTTTATCATATCAACAAGGTAAGGCTTCAGAGTTTCACTCACGATGTCGCTGTAGTCTTGATCCACCCAAACGCCAAGGCTCCACGTGGCGCTAAATGATCCATTTGATTCTGCAATATGCCATGCGCTTGATGGCCAATAGGTTAGATCGCCGGGAACTGCGGTGAGCACCTTCGACGCTTTGATATGGTGCGGGTATTCGAAAGCCAATTCCAAATCAGTATTTTTTTTGACGTAGGCCGCAGTCCACAGCCGAAATTTTTTTTCTCCAACAATAGGTATGCTAAAAACGCCACAGCCATCTACGTGGACCCCAAAGGGGGTTTTTTTATAATTTCCTAAATAAAGCCCAATTTCAGATGGGCGATTGGGTAAGCCAACTTTCTGGTAAAGCTTTTTGGTAAAATCACCAAGTACATTCCAAGCAGCGCCACTGACCTGAATAAGCTCATCACAGACTAAACAGTAATCTGAAAATAATTCGCTGATCCGCTGATGGTATCCAAGTAAAGTTTTATCCGACTTGATGGGGAGCGACTGTAAAACTTCGTTTTGGTACTGCGATTCGCCATTGATATAGAATTTAAATCCTTCGGTAGTTTTAGTTTTTCTGCAATAATTACTGTAGCCCACAAGCCAATCGAAAACTGTGTTTTGATCAAGCTGCATAATGCTTAAATTTATTTTTGAAAAATGCGCTGGTTTTTTCTCCCAGTTCTTTTTTACGAAATCTGACCAGAAGGCGTCATCAGCATTTTTTTTCATTGAATTCCCGTTTAATTTCTAAGGCTGGGTATAGGTCACAGTGCTAGTTCCTGATCCTACATTACCTAAAGAATCTGTCACCAAAGAAGCATCGCTTGAAATCTGCACCGTCTGCGATGTCAAACAGGTGGCCGCACTGAGAGTCAATGTCACAAGATTTCCAACAGCACTTGCAGCAGTTATTGTAGGTGCAGAAATGCACGAGCTTGTTACATTAAAATCAGCAGGGTCAACGCTGGCTGAATTTAATGTTTCACTATATTGGATGTCTACGCTTAGTGGCGGAGCGCCGCCTGCCGGATTAAAACTGACAAGGGTAGGGCCCACATTATCTAAGGTATAGGTCACGCTGGCGGTGCCGCTGCCAAAATTTCCTGCGCTGTCACTAATTCCTGCCATATTCACCGTCAGTAATACAAACTGATTATGAGCACATGAGGCTCCTGCAAATCCGATCGAAACAACTGCGCCACTCACCGAGTTAATGCTAGCAGTTGGTAAGGTCGTGCATGTTCCAGAAACAGAAAGGTCCGCTGCGCTGACGCTAGCGGGATTGACAGATTCGGAAAACGTAGCTGCAACAGTGAACGGCACGGATAAAACGGCACTCGACGCCGGAGAAAATGAGCTTAGGCTCGGAGCCACAGTATCGGTTGTGTAGGTGACGCTTTGGGTGCCGGAACCAGTATTTCCAAGCGAATCAGTGACATTGGCGCCCTGGATTGTGAGCACTAATGTTTCTGCATGAGCACACGTTGCTGATGATAAATTAAAATTAATGCTAGCTCCGCTGACGCTAGCCACACTGGCTGTCGGTAATCCAGAACACGTGCCTGAAATTCCTAAATCACTTGCAGCGACTGAGGCCGCAAGCACAGAATCATCAAATGTCGCAGTGACGGTTGTTGGCATCAGCATGCGAATGCCACCGACCGGTGTTATCGCTGACGGTGTTGGGCCGACAGAATCAATGGTATAGGTCACCGTCACAGACCCTGAGCCCGTATTATTTGCTGCGTCCGTTACTGCTGACCCATTTATCAATGCCACAGTGGTGGCTCCGTTTGCGCAAACAGCTCCTGCAAGTGAAAATGTAATCATCGAGCCCGCGACAGAGGAAACCGTAACTGCCGGCAGCGTGGCACACGTTCCAGAAATCACAAGATCCGAAGCCGTGACTGAACCTGCATTAATGCCCTCACTGAAAGTCGCTGTTAGCATAGCGGGCGGCGCATTCACTGTGCTTGTTGCAGGCGAAACCGATACGGCCACTGGGCCCTGAGAATCAAATGTAAGAACTGAGTTAACAGAGCCTGTGCCACTGTTTCCAGGGGTATCGGTCACGGAACTTCCGCTTAAATTCAAAATCACAGTTTCACCCGAGGCACAGGTGGCAGCAGACAGAGAAAAATTAGCCGCAGTGCCGATGACACTAAGTACACTTGCAACTGGTAAGATAGAACACGTTCCAGTGATAACTAAATCCGTCGCTGCAACGCTGGCAGCCGCTAGCGTGTCATCAAAATTGATTGTTGCGGTTGTTGGAATAGAAGAAGTTGCCATCGAGCTCGGTGACAGCGTTAGTGCAGCAGGCCCAATGGTATCAAAAGTGTATGTGACACTTGAGTTCGATGAACCAAAATTACCTGCAGTATCAGAGATTCCGGCAAAATTTGCAGTGACAACGAACGTCTGTGCATTCGTACACGTACCACCACTGACGGAAAGCATAGCCGCAGTTGCGGAGGCGTTTGATACATTGATCGTTGGCAGTGTCGTGCACGTGCCGCTCACTGAAAAATCTGCGTTTGAAACCGAAGCAGGAGTAATCGATTCACTGTACGTCACAGTCACTGCGGCTGGTGCAGCTGATACAATCGCAGTCACTGGCAAAAAAGTCGCCGAAGTTGGACCCAAATTATCTAAGGTATATGTCGCAGATGCAGAGCCAACTCCAGAGGTTCCTGCAGGATCTTGAATTCCAGATAAATTAACTGCGACGGTAACAGTTTCACCAACAGCTCCGCACGCAGTTGCCGTTAGAGCCAAATTGGAAGTCGCTCCGGCAGTGCTGGTCACACTTAGCGTTGGTAACGGTGTGCAAGTTCCTGAAACCATAAAATCTGCAGCTGTCACAGTTGTGCCGTTAACGGGTTTTGAAAAAGTAACAGTTGCCGAAGTTGGAATTGATCCCACAACAGAAGTAGACGGACTGAAAACTGCAGATGTTATCGCAGAATTATCAACCGCAAAAGTTCCGCTTGTAGCTTGAGTCGAATTACCAACATCATCGTAGGCCGTGCCGTAGGCGATCGTAAATCCCACAGTGCCACTGCCAGTGCAATTGCTCAGACTGATCGTTGGCGTTACTGTAGTGCCAGAAGTTACAACTTTTGAACTGCACGTGGCTGTACCAGTCGTGTTGAGAGTAACATCAGCTGAAGTTAAATTCACTGTCATCACGCCAGTGTAAGTCGCAGAAAAATTCACAGCCGCTGAACCTGAACTGACTAATGAAGATGATGGTGCTGTGAGCGAAATCGTCGGCGCAGAAATATCTAAACTGTAAATAATGGTTGTGCTTGAGCACGCGGTGCGACTGTCGTCATTGATAACTTGAACTGAAAACGTGTAACTGCCCTCGGCCAACGCCTGAGCAGTAATCGAAAACCGTCCCGAAGAATCGCTGCGACTACGACCTAAAAAAGTTCCTGAGCAGTTTGCGCCCGAATAAAGTTCGACCTGCAGGTCGGCATCTGATGTTCCACTCACAGTTGGTGTTCGATCAAATGAGGGAGACGCTGGAGAAACACTAACTATGACGGGAACAGCCGGATCTTTTAATTTATCGCAGCCTGAAATGAAAAAAAGTGTGACAGCATAAAGCGCAGCTTTTCTTATGCAAAGCGTAGCTTTTCTTATGCAAAGCGTAGCTTTGGCGGCAATGCAAAACAGTTGCATTTTTTGTGTTAAAATTTTTCCCACAGACGTACCGCGTTTAGACATTCATAGTTTCCTACTTGATAAGTATAGCTTGATATCGGAGGTCCTGGTCGTAAAAAACAGAGCGCATTTGAATAAAGAATAAGAATGAATACGTCGAAATGAGAATCTCATAATGAGATGGTTTGGGTCTTTTCTCAGCCACTTTTCTTGGCCGCTTGGTAGTAACAAAAAATCGCAGCATGTTTAATTGCTAGACACCAGGTAGGAAGTTAAAGTGCTCAGGGATGATTTCACTCGGCTAGTTTCTTGAATCTTTCAGGTTACTATGAAAAATTTAATCGTTTTGATCACTCTGTTTTTAGGTCTCAGTTTAAGTCTCAGTCTCAGTGCTGCTGCTAGCACCAAACACTTTCTGTTTTTCGTGCATGGAATTGGCGGGACTGAGAAAGCATTCGGCTATTTGCCAACTGCTTTAATTAAGCACCTGGATGCTGCGCAGGCCGGAGTGCACCACGAAGCTTTTATTTTTGCTTATCCAACAGCTGATCAAAAATTAACAACCGAAGATTTCGCGGTATTTTTTGGTAATTTTGTTCACGAAAGCCTTAAAGATCGCATCCAAGCTGGGGATAAAATTTCGTTTATTTCTCACTCTCAGGGCGGTTTAGTGACTTTGATTTGGTATTTTAATTCTTTTATTCAAAATCGCAAAGTGCAAGCTGAAGTCCTTTCCAAAGGCGGAAATATTTTACGAGAAACAATCGATTTTCATCCACAGTATATTCCCCACATCGATGCGATGATCACCTTAGGCACTCCGTTTTGGGGTAGTAAACTTGCATCTAAAATCACGGAAGACACACTGATTTCAAAAGTTCTTGCAAAGAGTGTATTCGGGCAATTAGGCGTGCGTCAATTGCAGGAAATGGCCTTTTCCAGCAAAACAAACGGAAAATTTCGCACGAACGTAATTAACATTCCACCGGCCGTCTTAGAAGAAATGAAAAAAAGTATTCGCCCGCTAAATATTGCGGGTGTCGCCGATGTGGTTGAGATTCTCCGTGCAAAA